>JAGWQH010000107.1 GCA_028870115.1 Candidatus Methylomirabilota bacterium | reverse complement strand
CGGCGCATATTTTTCGTGATCGCCCATACGATGGCGCGGAACACACGGCCTCCGTCGAGTGGATAACCGGGGATCAGATTAAACAACACGACGACCAGGTTGATATAGGCCAGATACTTGGCCAGACCTAAGAGGGGTTCCATGCCTGACACCACCGGCTGCACCACGTAGAAGCAGCCTGCCAGAGCCAGGCTCACAAGGGGGCCCGCAATCGCGACGAGAAGCTCGGCGATCGCGCTGGGTGGTTCCGCTCCGATTTGAGCGACACCTCCGAAAAGAAACAGCGTGATGCTGCGTACCGGAATATGGTATCGCAGGGCTACCACGGAGTGCCCCAACTCATGGAGTAATATGCTCACAAAAAAGATAATGGCCGTTACGGCACCCATGAGCCAATAGAGCGGCGGCGGCCAGTCCTTGAACTCGGTAGGATAGTAATTTCCCGCCAGCATCCAAGTGAGCAGCGCAACGATCACAAACCAGGAGTAATCCACACCAATCGAAATCCCCAGAATCTTGCCTAACGGAATGTTATGTCGGGTCATGCGCGTGTTCCCTGCTTGGTGCGCCTTCCGACCGATTCCATGGGAAGCGCCCAACTATGTCCTTGTTGGGCAAGCAGCCCTTGCCCAGCTTCTGGTCCCCAGGTACCGGCGGCGTAATTCGGGAAATCACCAGGCGGTGCAGCCGCCCACACATCGAGCACCGGCATCAGCAACCGCCACGCTGCCTCGACTTGATCGGCGCGCATGAATAACGTGGCGTCGTTCTTCATCACGTCCCAGAGCAAGGTCTCATAAGCGTCGGGCGACCGCGCGGCGAACGTATCCTGATAATTGAACTGCATCTCCACCGTGCGTAGACTCATTTTTGGCCCCGGGTGCTTTGCCTGAAAGCGCAGTACGATGCCTTCGTCAGGGTGGATCGACATAACCAGGCGGGCCGGTTGCCAGTCGAGGGTGGCCTCAGGCGGAAACGCCTGATGCGGCACTGCGCGAAATTGGATGGCCACTTCCGACACCTGTCGTGTGAGGCGTTTGCCTGTGCGGAGATAAAATGGGACGTCCTGCCAGCGCCAGTTGTCGAGGAACAACTTCAGCGCCACAAACGTCTCCGTTTGGGAATCGGGGGACACGTCGTCTTCTTCACGATACCCGCACACGCTCTTGCCGCCGATCCAGCCTTTGCCGTACTGCCCGCGCACCACGTACTGATGGACCGCGTCATGATGAATCGGACGAACCGCGTGGAGCACATCCACTTTCTTGTTGCGAATCTCGTCGGCATCGAAGGACACCATCGGTTCCATTGCTACCAAACACAACAGTTGCATAAGGTGATTTTGCACCATGTCGCGTAGCGCGCCCGCCCGATCGTAATAGCCGCCGCGATGCACGACACCCACCTCTTCGGCGACGGTGATGGTCACGCAGTCCACGTAACGGCGATTCCATATGGGCTCGAAGAGTGGATTGGCAAAGCGAAACGCCAGAATGTTTTGCACGGTCTCCTTGCCCAGATAATGATCGATCCGGAAGATCTGGGATTCCGCGAAGCTGTCTGCGAGGATGCCGTTCAACTTGCGGGCGGATTCCAGGTCATAGCCGATCGGTTTCTCGACCACAATCCGCGCCCATTCCCGGTCACGCGCCAACCCGGCCTTGCCGAGATATTTCGGGATTTCGCCGAACATGCTCGGCGGTGTGGCCATGTAGAAGATGCGATGGACCTTGGCGCCCCATTGCTTTTCCAGCTTGGCGCATTGTTCGCCCAGAGTTCTATAAGTTTGAAGATTCTTAAAATCGCCCTGCTGGTAGCGGATATGCCCGGCAAACTCGCCCCATTCGCCGGTTTTCGCCATTCCTTGGCGCGAAAATTTCTTGACGCCGTCGTGGAGACGCCGACGCAGCTTTTCGTCGCTCAAGTCAACGCGATCCACGGCGATGACCGAAAAATCAGCAGGCATGCTTCGGTCCTGGGAGAGGTCAAACAAGGCCGGCACAAGCTTTCGCCAGGTCAAGTCACCGGCGCCGCCAAAAATGACGAACACCGTCGGCTCGGGTTGGTCATTGGTTTTCATAATTCTTACTCCTTCTCCCATTTCGTGTGAAGCGTGCTCTTGGCATTGGTCCGCTCACTTGCGTGACAAGTATGGAGCAAGCTGCACATTCGGCAGATCACGCCTGGTGTGGAACGACGCGCAGATATCTTCCAGCACGCAGCGCGGATAATGCAGCCACTTCGCCAGTTTCATGCCGTTGTTGCAGTTGAGCAGTTCTCATCGCATTGGCTCCAATAAGATCAGCGCTGCCATAGGATGTGAACGGCTTCCAGAGGAACCGCAACGCCGGAGCAATGTGGTATCACTCGCGCCGTGTAATCCTCCACCCTACGGTCCGCAGACACAGCCGCGGTGTACACGTAGCCGCCCGACGCGCCGGGCAATTGCCGAACGCACGTCATCTCCTGTCGGATCGGACTGCTGCCATTGATTCCTTCGGCATATAGCTCGACTCGCACGACGTTCGGATCGAGTTCATTGAGATACACCTCTGCTTCAAAGATGTGCTGGGCCACATTTGTCTGTGCCTTTACGTCGCCGAAGCTCAGCGTACCCCATATTTCTTTCAGGGTATGTTCCCAATTGACTATCTTCCTGCCCACTGCGCCTTTACCGGCAGCGCGCGTACAGTAGGCGGCTGCAGCCGGGAGGTAATGTTGCTCGGTGTATTCGCACACTGTGCGGTTGGCGGAGAAGCGCGGTGTCAAGCGCGTCATGCTTTCCCGCATCCGCTTGACCCATGCGATGGGAATGCCGCTCTCGTTTCGGGTATAAAACTCCGGGATCACCTCCCGCTCGAGCAGGTCGTAGAGCCCGTCGGCTTCGACAGCGTCCCAAGCGGGATCGTCGCCATGCTCTTGGCCGTCCCCCAACGCCCACCCCACTTCAGGCGTGTAGGCTTCCGCCCACCAGCCGTCCAACTCCGACAAATTGATGCCGCCATTCACGAGCACCTTCATGCCGCTCGTTCCGCTTGCCTCCCAGGGTCGCCGTGGCGTGTTGATCCAGACGTCTACCCCCTGCACCAGGTGCTCCGTTAACAGCATGTCGTAGTCGCTCAGAAAGACGATGTGGGGTCGGGTCTCTGGCTGGCGGATGAACTGTATCCATTCATGGATCAAGGCCTGCCCCGCCCGGTCCTCTGGGTGGGCCTTACCAGCGATGATGAGTTGCACCGGGCGCTCAGGATTGGTCAAAAGGCGCAGCAAACGCGCCGGATTGTGCAGCAGCAGGTTCGGCCTCTTGTAGGTCGCGAAGCGGCGCGCAAAGCCCAGCGTCAATGCGTGAGGATCGAATAGATGTTTCGCCCCCTCAACCGCCTCGGCCGATGCGCCGGAGGCAGCCAGTTGTCTGGACAATCGCTCGCGAGCGTATTCAACAAGAGACCTGCTGGCGGCGGTACGAAATTGCCAAAGGCAGGCGTCTGAGACGCAGCGAATGTCCTGCTCCAGCGTTTCCGTCGTCCCCAGCCAGCGGTCCTTTCCACAGGCGTCCGTCCACAGATCATCGGCCGGGGCCGAGTCCCAGGTCGGCATGTGGACTCCGTTGGTCACATGTCCGACGGGCACATCGTCCGTCGGCCAATGGGGAAAAAGGGGCGCAAAGAGCTGCCGGCTGACTTTCCCATGCAAGCGACTCACCCCATTCACCGCCCCGCTCCCCCGGATTGCCAGATAGGCCATGTTGAAGCTTTCCGATGAGTCGTTCGGGTTCTGGCGGCCAAGGGCCAGCAAATCGTAGAGTGTTATATCGAGCTTCTGCTTGGCATACCCACCGAGGTATTGCTCGATGAGGGCCGGGGCGAAACGGTCAAAACCTGCGGCGACTGCCGTGTGGGTCGTGAAGAGGTTCCCTGCTCGCGTGACGGCCAGCGCGACTTCGAAGGGCTGCGCGGTCTCTTGCATGAAACTGCAGGCGCGTTCCAACACGGCAAAGGCCGCATGCCCTTCATTCAGATGACAGACTTCCGGCTGGATACCAAGCGCGCCAAGCAGTCGCCATCCGCCGATCCCCAGGAGCAGTTCTTGCTTGAGGCGCAGCTCCGGTCCGCCGCCATACAGCTCGCTGGTAATCCCTCGATGAGCGGGGAAGTTCGCCGCGTCATTGCTATCCAGCAGGTACAGTTTCACTTTGCCGATCTGGACCTGCCAGGCGCGCAGCCAGACCGAGTAACCAGGTAAGGCGATCTCCAACCGCAACCACTCGCCGTTCGCTTGGCGCAACGGCGTGATCGGCAACTGTCCGGGATCGTTGTACGGGAAGAGGGCCTGTTGCGCTCCGTCTTTGTCGATCACCTGGCGAAAATAGCCTTGCTGGTACAGCAGCCCGACGCCGACCACTGGTACGCCCAGATCGCTGGTGGCTTTGAGCTGATCGCCGGCTACATTGCCCAGCCCGCCCGAGTAGATGGGCAGCGCTTCGCTCAACATAAATTCCATGCTGAAATAGGCGACACAGGTCAGGGGGGCCTGTGGATGCTTCTGCTGAAACCACGCCGGCGCCTCCGCCGCGTGACGCTTGGCTCGCAGCAGGTCAGCAATGTTCTTGCGGAAGGCGGGATCGGCCAGCACGCGCTCGAGTTGGTCTCGCGAGACCGTCTGCAAGACAACCCAGGGGTTATGCGTGATTTCCCATAGTTCGGGATCAAGCTGCCGCCATATTTTGTCGGTAGCATGATTCCACGACCAGCGCATATCCAGGGCCAGCTCGGCAAGGGAATCGAACCCCTCGACTTCCATGGGGAGAAGGCTGTAGATTGGATGGCTGGCACGGGTGTGTTTGCTCATAGTTTCTCCTTCACATTTGCTCTGCACCGAATCGTCGAAGGCGTCAGTTAGGGTTTCCCCTCGCCACGCTACTCTTCCTTGGCTTCGCTTGCTATCCGTTGGTGAAGAATCGACGACGCGCAACCTTTGCCCCGCTCCGGCATCGCCGCCGCCAAAGCATCGCTGACAATCGTCTGCGCCTCCTCCACAATGCAGCGCAGATGTTCCGATCCCCGGAAGCTCTCCGCATAGATCTTGTAGATATTTTCGGTTCCTGACGGACGCGCAGCGAACCATCCGCTTTCGGCTATTACCTTCAAGCCGCCGATGGGAGCGCCGTTACCTGACGTGTGGGTGAGGACAGCCTGGATTTTTTCGCCAGCCAAGTCTGTGAGCCGAACCTGCTGGGGTGACAGTTTCGCCAACAGTTCCTTTTGATCCGGAGTGGCTGGCGCCTCAACGCGGTCATAGGCAGGTTCACCGAACTCACGCGTGAGATTGCGGTAAATTTCGCCGGGATCGCGGTCCATCCGAGCTGCGATCTCCGCCGAGAGCAGAGCTGGAACGATTCCGTCTTTATCCGTCGTCCAAACGGTGCCATCCAGACGAGCAAAGGAAGCCCCCGCGCTCTCCTCGCCACCGAAGCCAAGTGAACCGTCGAGCAGGCCGTCCACGAACCACTTGAATCCGACCGGTACTTCATAGAGCTTTCGCCCCAGCTTCGCGGTGACGCGATCAATCATCTGGCTGCTCACCACCGTTTTTCCGACTGCTGCTTCCTCGCGCCACTTCCGCCGATGTTGGAAGAGGTAGAAGATGGCCACGGAAAGGTAATGATTGGGCGGCAGTAATCCCGCACTTCGGGTGACAATTCCGTGTCGGTCGTGGTCGGTATCGCAGGCAAAAGCGACATCGAAGCGATCCTTCAGGCCGATTAACCTCTGCATCGCATAGGGCGAGGATGGGTCCATCCGGATCTGGCCGTCCCAATCCACAGTCATAAAACGGAAGGTCGGATCGACGGCTTCGTTCACGACCGTAAGGTTTAACCCGTAGCGCTCGGCAATCGGCCCCCAGTAGTGGACCCCTGCGCCGCCGAGCGGATCAACCCCCAGGTTGATCTTCGCGCCGCGAATGGCGTCCATATCGAGCACGTTGGCGAGATCACTAATGTAAGTATTGAGATAGTCGTGCCGGTGCGTCGTGGGGGCGCGAAGCGCTTTCTCGAAAGGAATCCTTTTCACACCCAGAAGGCCATTCTCGAGAAACTCGTTTGCCTTCGCCTCAATCCAGGCGGTGACGGCGGATTCTGCCGGCCCGCCGTTTGGGGGATTATATTTGAACCCGCCGTCATGTGGCGGATTGTGTGACGGCGTGATGACGATGCCGTCGGCGAGTCCTATCTTTCGCCCGCGGTTGTACGTGAGAATCGCGTGGGAAACGGCGGGCGTCGGGGTATATTCATCCCCCTGCGCGATCATGACTTCCACCCCATTTGCCGCCAGCACCTCAAGCGCGCTGGCAAGAGCCGATACGGAGAGCGCATGCGTGTCCATGCCGAGAAACAACGGGCCATCGATCTTCTTCTGCTCCCGGTACAGGCAAATGGCCTGACTGATGGCGAGAATATGCCATTCGTTGAAAGCCTTTTCGAAAGAGGAACCACGATGTCCTGATGTGCCGAACGCAACCCGCTGCTCCGGTATCGAAGGGTCAGGCGCCTCCGTGTAGTAAGCGGTGACAAGCTTGGATACGTTGAGGAGCATCGATGGTTCGGCGGGCCTTCCTGCAAGAGGGCTTACTTTCGGGGCCTTATCTTCCGAGCTATTCATTCGAAGTCTCCTATACCGGGTGCAGCACTGCAAATCGGAAGCTCCATCATCGCGCTGAGCCTAAGCGCGCCGCCGCAGTAGTCGGTGAAAATGGACTTGACGCGAAAGGCCTCTGAGATGCCGCCTCTCGCCCTTAAGGGCGAAACGGCCCCTTAAGGCACTTTCGCCCAAGGGGCCACAGAGACTGCGCATGGCGCTAGACGCTGGAATTGTTCGTCTGCGTCTCTTTGCCGGCTGCTACCTGTTCCGCCTTCAGTGCATCACACTACTCCAGGGGGTTCCCGCTCTCTGAAAGCGAGACCTGCCGCCCGAGCCTTCCTGTACTCAATTCACGCGGCCTGTTCGTGCACAATCGTGCATATCTCCTGCACCTGAGCGCCCGTTATCCGGAGAAAGTCCTTGGACGCAATTCGAATTACCTCGTGGTGGCTTCCCGCTGGGAAGGCGATCGTCGTCTCCTTCATCAAGTGCTGATCGCAGTACACCGGGACCCCGTAGAGGTTGCCGAAGGCAGGCATAGCCCCCGGCTCGCATCCGGTAAATATCTTTGCGAAATCGGCCTCCGGGTCCAGGCTCGCCGTACTGTCGTTCATGACATGCCGCATCCGAACGATGTCCAATCGGCACATAGCCGGCAGGACCGCCATCATCAGGCCCTGCTGCCCTTTCAGAATGACCACCTTGGCATAGGCCCGACCGGGGATGTGGGTGGCGCCGGCCACCTCCTGAGCCGTGTATACCTCCCTGTGGGGAATGATCTCGTACCGTACCTGCTGCTGATCCAACCACTCGCGAACCCGTGCTGGAATTGTCATGATCGCACCTCCTGCCCGCAGGCGATAGTCTCTTTTTCCGAGGCCTCCGCATGCCTTTACGATGGCCTACACCCGACCCGACCTTGACTGATAGCGACAGGTTTCGTTCATTGAGATCGTTGGCTCGCTCACTCCTCGATTACCCTTGCGTTCTCGCTGACGCTCTCTTAATCCGGATCTTCTTGGCGACAGGCGCCTTCCCCTTGGGAAGGATCACCGTCAGCATACCCTCTTTCACCTCTGCCTGAGCCTTCTCCGGAATGACGGTACTCGGCAACGCCATTGACCGGTAGAGTTCTCCTCGATGAAACTCGCAAAAGTGGCAGGTCCCCTCTTCCTTCCTATCTTCGTGTTGTGTGACCGCTCGCACCGTCAGGTGATTGGGTTCGACCAGCACCTTTACATCTTTAGCAGTGAGGCCGGCCAGAGCAAAGCTGGCTCGAAGCTCTCTGTCGGTCTCAATCAGCTCCGCGCAGGGCCGCCACAGAAGCTCCTTCTCAGCCTGCAACCAATACTCATCCTCGCGGCCGGCCTGCCAACCTTGATCCCTGAAAAGCTCATGGGCGCGCTCAGCCACCCGTCGCTCAATCTCCAGTAACTCGCTGAGCAGTGAACCGATATTCTTGACCGACTTGACCGGAACCTTCTGATCTGCCATCTCTCACCTCCTTGTGAACTGCTACCTGGGTCAACTGCGGGAACGTACCACCAGGCTATCACCGGACAGTCGACAACCCCATCTGCTCGACCGCCGTCGTGTGCTCAATCTCTAACACCTTCGCCGTCATCTTCATGACCGCGTCCGGATTGAGCGAGATGCTGTCGATCCCTTCCTCGACCAGGAACTGAGCGAACTCCGGATAGTCGCTTGGCGCCTGGCCGCAGATACCGATCTTTCTGCCACGCGCTCGCGCGATCGCGATCACCGACGCGATCAGCTTCTTGACGGCACGATTCCGCTCATCGAAGATCGGGGCGACCAGTTCCGAATCCCGGTCAACCCCCAGCGTCAACTGGGTCAGATCGTTTGATCCGATGGAAAAGCCGTCGAAGATCGCGGCAAACTCCTCGGCGAGCAGGACGTTGCTGGGAATCTCGCACATCACATAGACCTCAAGACCGTTCTCTCCGCGTGTGAGTCCGTGCTTCGCCATCTCCGCCAGGACCTTTTCGCCTTCCGTCACTGTACGGACGAAGGGGATCATCAGCTTAACGTTGGTCAAGCCCATTTCCTCTCTCACCTTCAACATGGCGCGGCATTCCAGGGCGAAACCCTCCCGATACCGGTCGCTGTAATAGCGGGAAGCGCCGCGAAAACCCAGCATAGGATTCTCCTCCGTCGGCTCGAACTCCTGACCGCCGATCAGGTTGGCGTACTCGTTCGTCTTGAAGTCACTGAGGCGGACGATCACATCCTTGGGGTAGAAGGCGGCCGCAATCATCCCCACCCCTTCCGCCAGCTTGTCCACGAAATACTGCGGCTTGTCGACATAGGCGCCGGTCAGCAGCTCGATCTCGGCCCTGGCCGCCTGATCGGTCAGCGTGTCATAGCGAACCAATGCCATCGGATGGATCCGGATGGCATGACCGATGATTAGCTCGACTCTCGCCAGACCGACCCCGTCGTTGGGAATGGCCGCCAGACTGAAAACCTCCTGCGGATTGGCCACGTTCAGCATGATCCTGGTCCTGGGGCGGTCGAGCTTGCCCAGATCGATCTCCCGAACGCTGAACTTGAGCCGACCGCGATATACATACCCGGCATCGCCCTCTGCGCACGAAACGGTAATCTCGTCTCCGTCGCCGATCACCTGTGTGCCCTGTGCGGTCCCAACGACTGCCGGTATCCCCAGCTCGCGACTGACAATAGCCGCATGCGAGGTCCGCCCACCGCGATTGGTCACGATCGCAGTCGCCTTCTTCATGATCGGTACCCAGTCCGGATCGGTCTTATCGGTCACCAGGACCTCGCCATCATGAAACCGCTCCATATGGCGCGGGTCCGTAATAATGCGGGCCTTTCCCTGCCCGATCATCTCTCCCACGCTCTTGCCGACCACGACCGGTACCCCGGTCTCCTCGAGTCGATAGACCCGCAATAGATCGATTCGTTTGACCGATTGCACCGTTTCCGGGCGGGCTTGCAGGATGAACAGTTCACCGCTCCGGCCATCCTTGGCCCACTCGATGTCCATCGGCGTATACTTGCCGCTCTTCCGGGTGTAATGCGCCTCGATGGCGCACCCCCAGCGGGCGAGTTGGAGGATCTCGTCGTCGTCAATAGCGAAGCGCTGACGATCCTCACGAGGAACTGGGACATTCCTGGTCTGTTTGCTTCCTCCCTCATCGTACACCAGCTTCCATTCTTTGCTCCCCAGCGTCCGCTGGAGGATCGGGCGGAAACCCTTGAGCAGCGTGGGCTTGAACACGTACATCTCATCCGGCGTTACCGAGCCCTGGACCACACTCTCGCCAAGGCCATATGAGGCATTGATGAGGATACAATCGCGGAAACCGGTTTCCGTATCGACGGTGAACATGACGCCGGCTGCCCCAAGGTCTGAACGGACCATCTTCTGCACCCCGATGGAAAGGGCCACGCTCAGATGGTCAAATCTCTTCTCTTCACGATAGGCGATCGCGCGATCGGTAAAGAGCGAGGCGAAGCACTTCCGGCAGGCCTCCAGCAGACTTGGGATCCCATGGACATTCAGATAGGTCTCCTGCTGACCGGCAAAGCTGGCATCTGGCAGATCCTCGGCGGTGGCACTGCTCCGCACTGCCACGTCGGTGTTCGGCCCATACTCCGCGCACAATCTCTCATAGGCGGCTACGATCTCGTTCTGAAGTACAAGCGACAGCGAAGCCTCGAGGATGATCGTCCGGATCGCCTCTCCACGGGCGCGTAGATTCAGGATGTCAGCCGTATTCAGCTCTTTCAGTTGCGCCCTGATCTTCGCCTCGCAACCACTCTCTCCAAGGAAGCGCCGATAGGCGGCGGCTGTAATGGCGAACCCGTAGGGAACCCGAACGCCAAGCGCCTTGAGGTGTTGATACATCTCGCCGAGCGACGCATTCTTGCCGCCTACCGTCGGGATGTCGGCGAGATCGATCGCATCAAACCAGCATACTAACGTCTCCGCCTGCATCGCCTATCCTCTCGACCAGATATCGTAGAATCGCCTTCGTGAACGTGTCATTGCCAGGGTATGACGCCGAGACACAGCCTGCTCGATCCTTCTACTCGTACTCGCGTAAGAATGCCGCTGTCTCCTCAGGTAACGCTGTATTGATATAGATTCCCGACCCCAGCTCGAACCCGGCCGCAGTGGTAAAACGAGGCATGATCTGCAGGTGCCAGTGATACGACTCGCTCACCTCGTGCACACTGCGCCGGGTATGGAGCACATAGTTGAGATCCGGATCGTTCAGCGCCGAATGGAGCCCCGCCCATGCGCTCTTTAGAGTACGCGCAAACACTTTCGATTCATGAGGCGGAATCAGGGCAAAGCACGCCTCGTGGGCCTTCGGGACGATCCAGGTTTCAAACGGCACTCGCGACGCAAATGGGTGGTACACGACGAACGCCTCATTCTCCATCACGATCCGCTTGCCGTCCTGCAGTTCCTCACGCACCATATCGCAGTAGACACACCGCCCATGTTCGTCGTAGTAGCGGGCCGCCTCGTACAGCTTGTTACGAATATTGAGCGGGACCACCGAGGTTGCGATGATCTGCGAATGCGGGTGTTGGATTGAGCTGCCGGCCGCCAGGCCGTGATTCTTGAAAATGATGATCAGCTTGATCCGAGCATCCTGTTGCAGCACCAGAAAGCGTTCCCGATAGACCCAGAGGATCTCCTCCGCCTGCTGGTCGTCCATCAGTGGAAGAGGGCGGTCGTGACGTGGACCGTCGATGATCACTTCGTGTCGTCCGACGCCGTCCATCTTCCGAAAGAACCCTTCGGCCATCCACCGATCCGGACTTCCCTGCGGGGTGAGGGCGGGGTACTTGTTCGGCACCACCCGGATCCACCAGCCCGAGCCATTCGCCTCGCCTCCGTGGCGGTAGGCCATAAACTCCGGCGGTGTCATGGCTTCGTTACCAGGGCAGAATGCGCAAGACTCTTCGGGTAAAGTCGGATCTCTCGGGCTCCGCTCCACTCGGAAATCGTCCGGGCGTCTGGCCCGTTCAGTGGCGATCACGATCCACTCCCGCGTCGCCTTATCCTGTCTGAACTCCGACATACAATTGCTCCGAAAACGATCTTGGATCCTCGATCTACGATTTAAGATTTAACATGGCTCACGGCGTGGCCTCGTGCTCGTCATGGCGGTCTGAGCTGGACGACATCTGACTCTCGGCGCCGTACGCCTTCGCCTGCTCCGCCATCTCGCGCAGCCGCGCCTGCACCAGCCCATTCACGCTACCTTCAGGAAAACTCCCATCCGGACCGCGATCTCCCGCCTCCTGCCCGGTCAGCAAGGCAATCCCCTCATCAATGGTCTCGACAGGATAGATCTGAAACTGCCTCGCGGCGACCGCCTCCACCACATCCTCTCTGAGCATCAGATGCCGCACATTGCTCGCTGGGATCAGCACCCCCTGCTCTCCCGTCAAGCCCCTTGCGCGGCACACATCAAAAAACCCCTCAATCTTGGCATTCACGGCCCCGATAGCCTGGACCTCGCCCCGCTGATTGACCGACCCTGTGACTGCAAACCCCTGTTTGATCGGTAACCCGGACAGGCTTGAAAGGATCGCGTATAACTCCGCTGAAGAGGCGCTGTCGCCCTCCACCTCTTCATACACCTGTTCGAAGGCAAGACTCGCCGACAGGGCCAGGGGCGTCTGCTGCACATAGCGGCCGCCCAGATAGCCCGACAGGATCAACACGCCTTTGCTGTGAATGCGGCCGCCCATCCGGGCCTCGCGTTCGATATCGACGATGCCGCCGCGCCCAAGGAAGGTGCGCGCCGTAATGCGGCTCGGCTTGCCGAAGTGATACTCACCAAGCGGGATCACCGCGATCCCGTTTACTTGACCAACCACGGCCCCCTCGGTATCAACCAGCAGGGTCCGGTCAAGGACCAGTTCCTGCAACTGCTCCTCCAGCCGGTTGGCGCGCCGGATCTTGGCGTGGATGGCCCGCCGCACGTCCTCCGCCATGACCCGCTGATGTCCGTTCTGCTGGGCCAGGAAGCAGGCCTCGCGGGCTACATCCAGGAGATGGTTGAACGTCGTGGCAAGTTTTTCCTGATCCTCCACCAGGCGCGAGCTGTGCTCCACCAGCTTCGCCACGGCGCCACGGTCGAACGGTTTGAGTCCCTCGGCCCCGCAACAGGTAGATAACAGGCGGGCGAAGGTCAGGATCGTGTCGGGCGTCCGGGCTACGCGATCGCTGAACTCGGCCTGGACCTTAAACAGCTCCTGAAACTCCGGGTCATAAGCGTGCAGCAGATAGTAGAGCCAGGGGCTGCCGATGAGGACCACCTTCACGTTGAGGGGGATCGGCTCGGGCTCAAGCGTCACCGTGCTATAGAGGCGGAACTGCTCCCCTGGCTCTTCGATCCTGATCCGGCGGTTCTTCAGTGTCCGCTTCAGTTGGTCCCACGCAAAGAACTGCTTGAGCAACTCCATCGCTTCCACGACCAGGAAGCCCCCATTGGCCCGGTGCAAGGCGCCCGCTTTGGCCATCAGGAAGTTGGTGTAGAGGGCGCCCATGTGAACCTGATGTTCGACCCGCCCCAGCAGGTTCTGACAGGTCGGGTGCGGTTCGACGACGACCGGCGCGCCGCCGTTTTCCCCATGTTCGATCAGGACATTGACGCGATACCGGTCGAAGGGGTCCATCCCTTGCCGCAGCATCGCCGTCGGGTCCGGCGGGTTCTGCGCTCCGCTTTGATCCCGGCGAAACAGATCCACATTGGCGATGACGTCCTCGCGGATCGCCTCAAGGTGCGCCTGCACCTCGGCGTGATCCGCATACCCATCCTTAACCTCCTCGATCAGGTGATCAACCGCCGAGGTGGCGACCTCCCGGTCTATCCCGTCGAGCCGGTTCTTCGCCTCCCGTTCGAGATCGCGGATCCGGCGGCGTGTCGCGGCCAGATCCTTCTGTACCTCCTCCATCCTCAGGTTAACCTGCTGCTTGGTCTCCTCATCGAGGCCTTCAAACCCTTCCGGTTTCAACGGCTTGCCTCGAAGCATGGGGATGATCATGAAGCCGCTGGCCGTTTTAGCCAGCCCGAACCCAAACGCATCCGCGCGCTTGCGCAGCGCCTCCAACTCGTCGCTTGTCTGTCTCTGCAAATCCTCCAGGATCGTCTGTCGGTTCTGCTCATATGCTTCGGACTCAAAGGCTCTGGGGACGCCCGTCTTCAGCTCCTCCAGCAGCCGCTCGCAGTCGGTCTGGAAGACGCGGGCGCGACCTGGCGGCAGGCAGAGCCCGCGGGGGCGTTGCGGATCGGCAAAGTTATTGACGTAACACCAATCTGGAGGAGTCGGGAGCTTCGCCGCCTCGCTGGCCAGGAAGCGCTTGATCGCCGTGGTCTTGCCGGTTCCGGCAGGTCCGAGGACGAAGAGATTAAACCCCTCGCTCTTAATACCAACGCCGAACGTGATGGCCTCGACGGCGCGTTCTTGGGATACGACTTCCTCCAGGGGCTTGAGCTCATCCGTCCCTTCGAAGGGGAGACTTTCCGGCGAGCAGACTTTACGCAATGCCTCAGGTTTCAACGGGCTGGTCATTGTCTCACTCTTCACTCTCGTCGTGTTGTGGTATATCTACCTCAGTCGGCCTTCCCCTCCGCCTTCAACTCTTCTCGAACGGACTGCCTGGCCCGTTTCCGATCATAGCGAACCCGCTGCGGCTCCACCTTTGTCGGCCGATGGGGAACCCGTCTCTTCGGCTTTACCTTGATCGCAAGTTTCATGGGTCACGCCTCATAGTCCCGATTAAAAGGGAACCATGGCCGGCTCAATCTGCAGGTTCTTCATCATCACCACGAGGTCGTGCTCCTCCCCGATCTGGTCCTTGACATAGTTGTAGAAGACCGCCTCTTTTGTGAATCCCAGCCGCTTGAGGATTTTCAGCGCCTCTGTCTGGCCTCCCATGATTTCGGCGACGAGAATTTCAAGGCCCGCCTTCCTGGCGGTCTCGATCAGCGCCTCGAGCATGAGCGTCCCGAGGCCCTTCGCCCGATACTCTCCATCGACGACCAGGCGCACCTTGCCCACATGGCTGGTCCAGCCGAATTTACGACGATGCAAAGTGACATCCGCCACGATGGTGTCGTCCACCTCTGCCACAAGCGGCAGGACCTTCTCGTAGTCGAGCTCTTCCGCCCACGCATCGATCACCTCCCGCAGGGAGACATCGTCCCGCAGAAAGAGACGGTCTTCGCGCGGAACTCTACAGAAAAATTCATGGAGCCTTGCCGCATCCTCTTTGACCATTGGGCGAATCGTCACGATCGTTCCGGTCTGAAGTGTGACCTGCTTTGGAAACCCGGCCAGCATGAGAGAGCCTCCTTTACGGTGTAGTAGTTAGCAAATCCCCCTCACCCCCGCCCTCTCCTCCAATCGGGGGCGAGTAGGACCAAGAAAAATCTCCTCTCCCTCCCCTGGAGAGAGAGGATAAAGGTGAGAGGGGTGTAAGGCATCGATGTTCATGTCCGTAGATACTGCATGAGGGCCCGCGTGATCAGCTCTGACGGCGTAATGCAACGCCTTGCGGCCTCTGTCTCAAGCCGGGAGATCACCGCGCTCGAAAGGCGGACGGCCACCACTGTGTTCGGCGCTGTCGAACCCAGATCCGCCCGCGCCTCTTTTGCCCGCACCTGCGCTTCCAGCGAGGCTAACGCTACATCCTCGGCATCAAGCGGCCTCTCGACCTCTACCCCGAGATCCTCCTTCACCAGTTCGGCCTCTGTCGATCGCTTCCGCCGCTTTTGCGTCCGCCCTGTGCCCTTTCGAAGCGATGGTCCAGCCTTTGGTCTCATGCGGTCCCCTCCTGATAACGAAGTCCTTTCACCAGGTCGAAGCGGCGAACGATCCTCTTCCTCGCCTCTTCCAGAAGCAGCAGCAGCGTCGCGCAGCCGATCAGAAGCCACCAGAACCCTCCCAGAAAAGCGTCGGTCCCGAAGATCCGATGGCCAATCGGGCTGTAGACAATCAGGCCGAGGATGGAGAGCTCGACCCCAATACCCCAGACGATGAGTCGATTTGTGAAGATACCCATGGAGAGGACTGATCCCCTCGGACTCCGACACGCGTAGACATTCGCTACTTGACACACGACGATCGCAGCGAACGCCACCGTTGTCGCTTGCCTGTAGAGCGGGCTTGCGGCCGGCAGGTCGATGCCCCACTCCCATCCGCCACTCGTGAGATACCAGAGCCCGGCAGTCATGGCCGCAGCCGCCTCGATCGGTCCGAGAAACAGATACGATCTGACCAGCGAAGGGACATTCAAAAGACGCTCGTCTCTGGACCTCGGCGGGCGATTCATCGTATTCGCATCCGGCGGCTCGGCCCCGAGACCCAGAGCCGGGAGCAGATCGGTCCCCAGATCAACCCCGAGGATCTGGATCACCGTAAGCAGGAGCGGGAGCCGGAAGACCACCGAGGCCAGATACGGGACCAACTCGGGCAGCGTGTGGGCCAGAATGTAATTGAGAAACTTGCGGATATTCTCGTAGACCGCCCGACCCTCTTCGACCGCGTTGACGATGGTGGCGAAGTTGTCATCGAGCAGGATGATGTCGGCCGCCTCCTTGGCGACGTCGGTCCCGGTGATCCCCATAGCAATGCCGATGTCGGCCTTCTTCAAGGCCGGCGCGTCATTCACCCCGTCACCTGTGACAGCCACTACCTCGCCCATCTCCTTCAGGAGCATCACGACGCGCATCTTCTGTGTGGGGGTCATCCTGGCAAAGAGGATCTCCGGACCGGCAAGGGCGGCCTTCAGTTCCTCGTCCTGCATCCGTTCGATCCGGTTCCCCTCCAGAACCGACACCTGCTCGTTCCGGACCATCCCGATGGCTCGCGCGATCGCCAGGGCAGTGCGGCTGTTGTCCCCGGTGATCATGATCGGCTTAATCCCGGCCCGCTCGCATCTCGCCACCGCCTCGGGAACCTCCGGCCTTGGCGGATCGAACATGGCCACCAGGCCGACGAAGGTCAAATCCCGCTCCGCCTCTTCCATCAACGGCAGCCGATCGGCCTCCGGCAACTCCCGGTACGCCAAGGCCAATACGCGCAGGGCCGATCCGGCAAACACGTTCAGCCGCTCCATGATCGCTTTACGATCGACCTCTTCCAGAGGAACCGCGCGTCCATCGTGCAGGAGCGAGCGACAGATGGGCAGCACCGTCTCCGGAGCGCCTTTTACGTAGGCCACCTTGCTCGCCGACGACGCCGCGTGAATCGTAGTCATCCGCTTCCGGTCGGCATCAAACGAGAACTCCCCAATTCGAGGCAACACGTCTGGTCCCTTCGGCAACAACGCGCCCGCACACTGCAGCAAGGCGATCTCCGTTGGGTCACCGACGAACGTCGATTCTGAGCCATCCCGGTCGTGGCGGCGGCTGGCATTGTTGCACCCGACTGCGATGGCGAAAAGCAACGCCCACTGCCTCAGCAATTCAGGGGCCACCGGTTCACCTGCCTCTGTGGTCACGGAACTGCCCGAGACTCGAATCTCGCGGCCGTCGATGTAGATGCGCGTCACAGTCATCCGATTCTCCGTGAGGGTCCCGGTCTTGTCGGTACAGATCACTGTGGCGCATCCCAGTGTCTCTACCGATACCAGGTTCTTCACGAGCGCCTTCCGTTTGGCCATCCGCTGCCCGCCCACCGCCAATGCCAGTGTCACCGTCGGGAGCAGGCCTTCCGGGACGTTGGCTACCAGGACTCCTACCGCAAAGACAAAATTCTCCCAGAAGCTCCGACCGATCAGCACCCCGAACCCAAAGAAGGCGAGCCCGATGCCCGTAGAGACCGCCGCGATCAGTCGGGTGAGTTTTCGGATCTCCTCCTGCAGCGGACTCATTTCGGCCTCGATCCCGGAAGTCAGATGAGCGATCTTGCCGAACTCCGTGTTCATCCCTGTCGCAAAGATGACTACCCTCGCCGTCCCCGATAAGACAGTGGTGCCGGCAAAAACGATATTGGCGCTCTCCACGAGCGGCCCCTCTGTCGCGGCCTCAGCAGTGCGACTCTTGGGCACCGATTCGCCCGTCAGCGACGCATTGTCGACCCGGAACTGGACCGCAGCGGTCACCCGCCCATCGGCAGGCACTCGATCGCCCTCAGCCAGGATCGCGAGATCACCGGGCGCCAGATCGGATGCCGGAACCTCCGTAATCTCGCCGGTTCGAACAACCTTCACGCGCATCGGCAGGAGGCGCCTTAAGGCCTTGATCGCCCGCTCTGCCTTATACTCCTGCGCAAAGGAGAAGAGGGCATTCACTCCAATCGCCCCGATAATGGCCCAGGCGAGCAGATCCATCCCCTCCCCGGGTTTCATCCAGTCCGCCACGAACGCCAGCGCCGCCGCCGCCCACAGCAGGAGCGCCAGAAAGTGCGTACACTGCCGCCCCAGCATGGCGAGGACCGGTATTTTGTCTACGGCCTGAAGTTCGTTGAGGCCGAATTCGCTGAGACGCCTCGCTGCCTCGGCCTCGTTCAACCCCTGGTCGGTGGTTCCAAGGGCCTTCAGCGCCTCCTCGACTGACAGCCGGTGAATCTGCATGGTCGCTCATCGCCCGCCTGTGAGATCTAAGATCTCAGGCGGCGGCAGGACGGAAGAGCATCAGGTCGCACGGGCTCTTCCGCACCAGGTGGTCAACGGTTCCGATACGTAACCACTGCAGAAAGCGCTTCGGCCCCTTCGTGCCCACAAAGATGAGATCATGACGCCTGGCCGCCGCCTCAGCCGTAATGCCAGGGCCGTGGCGACGACCCCACGAGACCCGCGTCCCCGGCGCCAGACCCCTGCGGGAGAGCGCGGCGATGAATCCGTGCAGCTTGCGTTCCGCCTGTTCCAATGTCTCCTCTCCAACGCGCCGGCGATCGAACAGTCGCGTCAACGGCTGTCTCAACTGGAAAAGGACGATTTGGGCGTGCCAGTACACTCCAAGGTTGGCCAGGAGATCGGCCGCCGCCTCGAAGCCGCCGCCTTCGAACTCACCGCCGTAGACCGGGACCAGAATCTCGTGTGGCGACGCCATCCGTCCCGGATGGACCACCCGCACCAGCAGCATGGCGCAGGAAACCTCGCGCAAGAGGTGCCGCGCAACCTCCGGTCCTGTCACGGAGGCCATGGCCAAAGTAATCCCCTCGCGCGCCACGTATGCCCGCATGACCCGGACGGGATCACCGATCTCCGTCACGCTGCGCGCCTTCAGACCAAGAGTATGCGCCTGCCGAAGCAGGCGCAGCAGCGACTCCTCGGCGCGTTTCATCGCAGACGCCGATTGATCCGCCGCGACAAAGAGCAAATCGAGTTCCGCTTCGCAGGCCTTGGCCAGAGCGAGCGCATAGCGCGCGCCCGCCTCCGCGGCGAACGAGCCGTCCACCATCATCAGGATCTTCTGCATCACAGCACCGGTATAATGGTCCGCCACTCACTCGACACTGAACCCGTTCAGGCTGAGCCCGTCGAAGCCCTGTTTGCGCACCCTTCGACAAGCTCAGGGTGACCGGAATGGGTAAACGCGCCGAAGAAACAGGACGCTAGTGTACGAACTCGCCCACAACCTGCGGATAGCCGCGCTCCTCCAACGCTCTGACGACGGGGTCCGGATTGATGGTCCGAAGCCTCAAGATCACAAGACGCCTCGCCCCTTCACGAGCCGGCAGGGTCACGAGACTGGCAATCTCCACCTGCTGTCCCTCGACGATCCCGATGACCTCGGTGAGCGTTCCTGGGCTCGCCGGAATCTCGATCTCGATGCGAGACGCGGTCTGCGTAGCCCCCATCATCTCGGTCATGACACCAAGGACATCGGTCTCCGTGATCATCCCGACCAGCCTTCCCTCCTGAACGACCGGCAGCGCGCCGATCCGCTTCTGACTCATCAGGCTGGCCGCCTCCTCGATGGGGGTGAGCGGAGCGACCGTGACGACCTCCTTCGTCATGATCTCCTTGACGGTCACCGCGGACGTAAAGGCCCGAAACTCCTCCGCGGTCGGATAGTCGAAGGGAGAGGGGGCGGCCTTCTTGACATCCCGATCCGACACAATCCCCACTACACGGTCCCCCTTGACCACCGGCAGGTGGCGAATGTTGAACCGCTTCAACGTCGTCAGCGCGTGATCCAACGTGTCGGTCTGTGCGACACTGACCAGCGAGCGCCTCATTCGATCCTTAACTCGCATCGTCGACTCCTTTCCTTGGCCTCAACAAACCGGATACCTCCCCTCGGTCAACTCACTGCAAAAATCGGTCAAGCGGTTCAGTTCCCCATCGATTACCATCTGAGACTCTTGCCTGATCCGCTCATACTCCGCATCAGACGCCTGGATCAGTTGGACCGCCACCCACGGCTGATCGACCGGTTGACCGATCTGACCCACAAGCCAGACATAGACCTCGCGCACTCCATTGACCCGCTGGTAGATCTGATCGGCCATCCGGTGCGACAGAACCGTGTAGATCTTACCGATATGGCTGACCGGGTTCTTCCCGGCCGCCGCCTCGCCGCCTACCGGCCGGTTCAGCGGAATCACCCCATTGACACGATTGCCCCGTCCTACCTGCCCGGAATCGGCGTCCTCCGCAGAGGTCCCGAGCAGCGAGAGGTACATGCCGCCCAGCCCGCGACCCTCTCGATCCAGCGGATTCAAGACCAGGCCGATCTTATCCAAGCCTGGCGAGAACGGTAACGCCTGACGCAGGGCCTGCACAATCTCCGTCTTCCTGCGGAAATAGGCCGCTTCAGACGCAATCGCCTCGCACAGGAGCGGCATGGCAACCGTCAGATTCAGCTCCCGGTCCGCGCGGACCCCCATGACCTTCACATCCTCCCCTGTTTCAGGAAATACCGTCTTGAAGCCGGTAGAGTTCAGATGCCGCTCCACCCAGAGAACCATCTGTTCGGTCTCGCTCAGGGGCGCGTAGCCGACGGCCGCCGAGGTGTCATTGGCTTCTCTGACCCCCTCGCGCCTGAAGATATCGGCCAATTCGTCGGAGCCCTCCGCGAGCACAACCCGGTATCGCAGGTGCTTGTCCGGATTCAGGTGGCGCAGCGACTTGCGCAACCACTCTTTAGCCGCCTCCACCGCGATCTCCTTGATTGGGACGCGGACCCTCCCGACGCGATACGTCGCACGGTCGCCGATCACCAGCTCCATCGGTTGCAGCACGCGCCCGCCGCCGAGCCGCCGGCGCACCCGTCCCGCCACCAGGAGTCCCTTGTCGATATTGTTATGAAGGACCCGGCCGAAACGTTGTTGATATTCGGCGTTGATGGCCCGCGCGATCTCCTCCATTACAGCGTCGCAGATCGAGTCGGGATGACCCAACCCTTTCCGCTCGACAATCTCGACTCGCTGCTCGCCGATGGGCGGCTGCTGTAACCGTTGAACAAGCGCCTGCGACATCGATCTGCCCCTCAACGCTCCCACTGCACCCGGAGGAATTTGTTATCATGCGACCAGCCGTACGCGACGGTCCCCCCGCAGGCCTTGCGGAGCTCCCGTCCGATCCGCTGCGCCAGCTTCTCATCGGTTGTCGTAATCTCAAGCTGCCCGTTCTCCTCGCGGAGGCTCATGATCCGGTGAAGCGGGTTAAGCCCCCTGGCCCGTTTCTCCTCGTTGCTAATGATACGCAGGATCTCATCCTGATGCTCGGCCAGGAACTCTCCCTTCAGCGTCACCTGCCCGCTCGGGTAGCCGTCACGAATCTTTTCACACGCCGGACAATACACCTCTCTCAACGTTTCTGCTTTGAGGAGCTTTGCGTAGACCTCCTCATCCTGATACCATCGTCTCCCCGTCGAGATGGCATGGCACCCGTGACATACCACCATCTTACCGGGCGCTCCCTTGGCCAGGTAAGAATCGGTCTCGGAACCCACGCTCTTCTTGGACGAAGCAGTATCGTAGCGTCTGCGTCCAACAATGGGTGTCTTCATCGCTCTCTCCTCATTCAATCTGAATCGGGATCGCCTTTCGCTTGGCTTCCTCCGTCTTCGGGAGGGTGATAGTCAGCACACCGTTTTTGAAGGCCGCTTTGATCTTATCGGCGGCTACCGGCGCCGGGAGTTCGACCGTCCGAGTAAAGGCCCCATAGGAGCGCTCAAGCAGGTGATGGTGTTCGTCATGTTCCTCTTTGACGTGTTGCTTCTCCCCCTTCAGGCTCAGCGTGTTCCCGGAGATGGTAATATCCAGGTCTTTGGCCTCCAGTCCGGGAAGCTCAGCCTTCACAATCACGCGGTCCTTGGTTTCGGTCATGTCCAGGTGCGGAGTCCATCCCGCTCCGGACAGGTCCAGACGAGGCAGTTCGCCGAAAAACCGCTCGAACACTCGGTCCATCTCTCGCCTGAACGTGGTCAGATCGCCGAATGGTGTCCACTTTACGAGCGCCATGGTCGTCCCTCCTTCCTGTCTTACTCGCCAAGAACTCACCCGAAACTCGTGTGGCTCACCTTCTCCTCCCCGCTCCCTTCGAGAGGGAGATGGTTGGGGTGAGGGTGGTCTTTTTTGCTGCTCCTGTGTCAGCCGGCCCCACACTCCGAATCTTCCTCGGCCTGGCCAAGATCGTGCAACTCGCGATACAGTTGACACTGCACGTACCCGGCTGTCGTACACAACTCACGAAATTCCGCAATCGTCACGACCCGAAGCCTGCCATGAGGGTGCGCCACACAGTATCCCTCGATTGGGTATCGGGACGTCAGAACGGCTCGTTTCAAATAGGGGCACGCCTCGCTTCGCTCATCGGGCTCAGCCACGCAATCCAACCTCCATCGGTTCGCCAGCACGCTCATGGCCCTTCCTCCGCGGTCAGCCTGTCCTCACGATCCGTATTCAATAAGACTGGTCGCCCGGCCGACCTGAAATGCTTCAAGAAACCTCACCGCCTGTTCTGCAGCGTCCGTCACGTGAAGCGCCTCGGTATCAAGCACCAGCTCAGGATGATGCGGCGGCTCATACATCTCATCGACGCCGGGAACAGTCGAACCCTCGCGGCCCGCTTGCCCGTAGACATCGGCGGGGGCGTAGCCGCCATACCGATGCCCCGCCCGCGCGCGGCACGTCGGCAGCGACGCGCGAAGATAGATCTCAGCAAATGCAGGAATCAGCGCGCGGGCGACATCGCGAAACCATCGCCTGTGGGCGGTCGCATCGATGATCACACTTATCCCTTCGTGGTAGAGAAGCCACGCCATATAGGCCAGGGCGCGATATACGACCTCGCGTTCCTGGGCTGTGTAGCTTGGCGAAGGGGTGACCACCCGTCGGATCTCGTCAAGCTCCAACACCCGCACCCGGATTCCGCGCGCCTCGAGGCGCCGGGCGGCCTCGCGGGCCACGCTGCTCTTGCCGCTTCCTGGAAGTCCGGTGAACCACGCTACCCACGCCATCACGATCGCCTCACATCAGATACCGATTGAGATCCTTGTGATCGAACTGGTCGACCCGGAGCATCGTCCGGACGAACCGGAACAACTTGACACGCACCTCCTCCGGAAGGTCAGGGTACCAGCGCGGGCTCGCGATGACCAGAGCCCGGAAGACATAGAAGGGCGGGATTACAGAGTTCAGCTCCAGATCGCGGGTCCGCTCAAGGTATGCGCCGTAGAAGAGATCAAACAGCTCACGGAACGGCCCCTCCATGCGACCCGACCGCAAGAGCGAGAAGAAGAGGAAATTGATGCTGAGGGCTGCGATGTCGTCGGCCGGCTCCCCCCACTCCCCACGACTCCGGTCGAGCAGCGTGAAATCGGTGCCCTCTCGAAAGAGGATGTTCCAGGGATGAAAGTCCCCATGAACGATGCTCAGGCGCGTGGTCTTCTCTTTCAGGTACTGTCGCCAGGCCACACATCCGCTCTCTACGACGTATTGCTGTTTGCAAGGGAGGAGCGGATACTCATGCGGATACCCATCAAGAATCCCCATGATCCCCTCGCCATGGCCGATCAGATCGCGGATCCGACGGAAGTACAGTTGTTCATCCCGACCCTTCTCCGCGTGGATCTTCGCCAGATATTCCGACAACGCCCTGGCCCGGTCGAAATCCAGATCGGTCGCCTTCCCCTCTGTTCGAATCCGCTCCAGATCAAGCCGATACGTGGCCCCCTCAATCTTCTCCACAAGGAGGAAGTACTCGTCTGCGCCTCCGGCCGATTGCAACTGCCCTTCGCGCGTGAAGAAGCCGACGTCAACGCTCTCCACGTGGCGCGCCAGTTTCCCGTAGGCGTCATGCGCCCAGATCAAGGCGCCTGCCCTATCAGCCATGTGATCGTGGCCAAAGCCCGGACCGCTCCGCATCGTGGACAGCACGTAGGAGCGAGGGGTTCCGTTCAGGAGCAGGTCGATCTGGATCGGCCGGCCGTAGCCGAACGCCTTCAGATCGCGACCCCGCAAAACTCCGAGATCCTTCCCAGCGATGGGAGATTCATCACCCGTGAGCGGCCGAACGGCCTGCACCTGTACAACGCCGCCGAGGACCGCTTCGAGATAGTGGGCCAACGCCTCGTGCTGCACGGTCATGTCGCTTACCCCTCTTTCGCCGCCTCTCCGCCTTTCCGCGCCGGGAGCTTGACGGTCAGGACCGGGCAGGGGGCGTGACGAACCACCCGCTCGGCGACACTGCCCAGAAAGACATGAACCAGCCCGGTGCGTCCGCGGGTCCCCATGACGATGAGATCGATCTTTTCCCTCTCAGCGAACTTCGTGATCTCGGCGTGTTCCACCCCGACCTGCACGTCCAGGTGAAAGATCGGTTTCGGCTCGTTGACAGTCTCGACCAGCTTTCTTAAGCTGTCCTCGGCGCTCTTGACCAGGCCGTCGATGACCTGTCCAATGTCGTACTCAGGCGTTTGGGGGGGGAAATAGATGACGTGAAGCAGGTGGAGTTCGGCGCCGAACTTGCGAGCAAAGGTAAGCGCATACTGAAATGCGTGTTCGGCATCATGGGAGAAGTCGGTCGGAAAAAGGATCCGCGAAATCTGCATTCGTCCCTCCTGTCGGCCGCGCCGCCTTCGGGTCGGCTGCAATACGTGATCTTCCGTCCCTACAGATGCGCCATAAGCTCCTTACGCACTATCGCCCTGATGCTTATAGCGCCACATCTCCTACACACAATTTATGCCCGATATCACCAATCGGCTAGAGCATCTGAATACCAAATTGGGTCGATTGAGGGAATAAGCGAGGTTTTCGGTCAACCGCTATAGCTGACCACTGTTGAAGGCTACGTTGATGACGCACCGGTACCCCACCTCTCAGAGGTCGATACACGTATCGTATGAGAATCGCGCAACCGGTCCTGATGGTGCCCGGCGCGCCTATCCTCGATCGCCGTCCGCCGCCCCCACCAGCGCGGCCTCCGGCCTGTAGGCGCACAGGGGATCGCTCCCGTTGGGATCACCGGTCTCGGCAAACGCGCGGGCCCGCGACCCGCCGCACACCCAGCGAAATTCGCAGAGGCCGCACTTGCCGGCATACTGATCGGCGTCGCGGAGGCGCGTAAAAATCTCCGAATGACGGTATATCGACACAGCACTCTGCCGGCGTACGTTCCCGGCTGTCACCGGCAGGAACCCGGATGGAAAAACATCCCCGATATGCGAGATAAACATGATGCCGTTTCCGTCGCGGATTCCGAATCCCCGCCCGATAGGCGTCTGCCTGATCGTGGCGTCATCCAGGCCTTCCAGCCGCATACGCATGTAGGCCACGCGACGAAAGTGGGGGGCCTCCGTCGCCTTAATGGCGAACGGGGCCGTCTTAACGATATCGTAAATCCAATTATGAAGCGCCTCGGCCTCGCTGGGTCTGATCTCGCGAAGGGCACGACCGCGCCCCGTGGCGATCAGATAGAAGAGACTCCACCGCATAATCCCCAGGTCCTTGAGCAACCGGAATACGCCGGGCAGTTCCACCATGGTTTCAGGGGTCACGAGGGTGTTGATCTGCAGCGGGATCGCTGCCGCCCGAACAGCCTGGATCGCGCGCATGGTGGTCTCGAAGCAACCTGCTACCCCGCGGAACCGATCGTGGCTCTCGGCCGTTGCGCCGTCGACACTCAGCGACATACTCATGACCCCGTTGTCCGCCAGAGCCGAGATCGCCTCCGGTGTGAGCAGCGGGGTGCCGCTCGGCGCCACGGATATCGGCATCCCAATGCTTCTACCGTACCGCACCAGTTCGAAGAAATCCGGACGCTTCAGTGGGTCGCCTCCGGTCATGACCAGTTGCGGGGGCGGATCCCCGAACCGACGAAGCTCCCCAAGCAGTGTCTTTGCTTCTTCCGTGCTCAGTTCAAACGGGTCGCGCGCCGCAATAGCCTCAGCGCGACAATGCGTGCATACCAGGTCGCAGGCCCGCGTCAGTTCCCAATAGATCAGCTTAGGCGCCTCGGCAAACACTAAGTGATCAAATCCGGTAATAACAGGATGCATACCCCTCCTTCGGCAAACTACTGCCTGACCTCTTTCCCACCCGGACCCTGGTCCGAGCCTCGCTCATCCGACTCCGGATCGGTCGATTCATGATCTTCACTCGCTGGGCTCCTCCACAATAGGGGAGCAATACTCATCTAAGCATAGCATATCAATACGTTGCATACCACGGAGTCGAACCGAATCGTTCTGATTGCGGAACCGGCCCCACGACCAGGCCAATCAATTCGGGAAAAGTCAGTGTAGTGTTGCCGACCATCAGGGACATCCCGATTTCGCCCTGCGCTGGCGCCGGATTAGTGGGCCGGCGCCAGCCGCTCACGCGTTACGTAAGACGTCTAGGGCGTTACGAACTCATGCTCCGGATGTCGAACAGTGAGAACCGGACACGGGGCTTGGCGAACCACTCGCTCGGCGACACTGCCCATCGGGACGTTCCATGGGAACGCCCTGCCCGATGTGGGCGTAGGGGCGCCTCGACCGAGCGTTCCCATCACAATGAGATCAATCCCCTGGTCTTTGGCGTACTGAAGGATCTGTCGGACGGGATGGCCCACCTGCGTCACCAGTCGCACCTCGACTTCCTTCCGCTCCGCCTCCGACAATAGATTCTTCATCTGCTCATTGGCCCTCTGCTCCCACCGCTTCACCCGCTCTGGGGTTGAAAGTCCCATAGTCTCGGTCTCGACCCCGAACGCCCACGGCTGCACCGAGGCATCCGGCAACACGTGCAGGAGATGTACCGAGCCGTGGTACGTGGAGGCGAGCTCCCGAGCGTACGCGACCGCCACCTTTGAGGTCTCGCTAAAGTCCGTCGGTACCAGAATATTCTTGAGTGTAATCATTGGAACCTCCTTTCGCCACCCGCCAGCCGCGGGAAAACGGAAGTGTTTCTCGCTTTATCGCACGCCGGCCAGCTCTTGCAGGCGTCGCCAGTACTGGAGTCGCTCGGCCTGAGCGGAGAGTAGCGTCTCAGAGGGATGGCCTTCAGCGTCGAACTGTTTTGCAAACCGGCCCTCCGTCCCGGCAAACGCGACAAAGTCCACCGCCTCCCCTGTATGGGGCAGTCTGTACCAGTCGTCGCCAATCGCCGGGTTACCGGCCAGGCTGAGTCGCTCCTTGATTCGCTCTCCTTTGCGCGGATCGTACACAAAAAGGGGGAAAGCCCGAGAATCGACCGCCAGCTTCGCTTGACACGAGGACCGGTCGTCCGCCACGCCGTGCTCGGGCTCACAGGTCGTGTAGACGTTGACCACAGCCGGGCCGGGGTACTCATTGGCGGCCATGATAGCCCGGTAAAAATGATTGATATGGGCTGCCGTCGTCTGGGCCACAAACGTATCCGGGTGCATCATGGCGATGAGCGCCAGCTCTTTGCGCCGCTCCCGCTTGCCGGGCACCGCCTTACCGATCACGGCCATCTTGGCATCCTGCCCGGTATAGGTCGCCGTGGAGGCCTGTCCTCCCGTGTTCGAGTAGACCTGCGTATCCAGGATCAGCACGTTGATATCCATCCCGGAGGCCAGCATCCGCGACAGTGCCTGAAAGCCGATGTCGTACATCGCCCCGTCGCCTCCAATGACCCAGAGCTTCTTCGCCTGCCATCCCTGTTGGTCCCACTTACCGCGAATCCCCATCGCCACGGCAGGGGCGTTCTCGAACAGGGAGTTGGTCCACGGAACCAGAAACGGGTTGTAGGGATAGGTCGAGCCGTAGACCGTATTGCACCCGGTCGCCGCCACGATCCCGATAGCTTGCGCGCCGTGCACGAATCCGGTGGCCGCCAGCATCATCCGGATCGCCGTCGCCTCGCCGCACCCCATGCACGAGCCGGCGCCGCCGACGTACAGGAGCGCCTCCTCGGACAGCATCATGTCCGCCAGCGCCCGCTCGTTGATATAGGCGCGCGGGGTCTGGCCGACCTGTCGAAAGAAGTTAAAGTAATCCCGGTAGCGGGGAATCGTCTGCTCGTCCTTCTTGACCATTGTGAGGGCATGGTAGCCGAGGGAGCCGCAGACCTCGACACACTCGGCGCAACCCTTGCACTTGGTCGGATCAACAAAGATACCGAACAGCGCGCCCTCCTCGCCCTTCTTCTCGTAGACCTCGTCGTATTTCCTTGTCACGGCCCACTGCGCCCGGATCGACTCACGCGCCTGATCGTCCGCAATGAGGTTGAGTTCGGCTTCCAGGTGCGATCTCGGGATCGCCTTCCCCAGGATGGCGGTGTCGGGACACTCGGTGACACAGGCCATGCAGCCGACGCACTTGTCCCGGTTGAACCGGGGGATCTCGGGCGCAATATAACTGAAGTCGCGCAAAGCACCGGTCCCCGGCGGGATCAGACTCCGGGCCACCCCGACATCGGCCGGAAGCGCCTGTTCTCCGGTTCCGGCCGCATACGCGCCGACGATCCGCTCATTGAAGTCGCCCACGTACCGCTCAAGATCAAGCTCCAACACCCCGGTCGGTGGCAAGGCGCTCTCGTGGATCTCCTTCTCAAGCCCACGAGGCTTGGTCCCGGCGACCTGTGCGACGTGCTCCTCATCCAGTGGGTTATAGACCGGCTTGCAATCCGCCATGGCTGAACCTTTCTACCCTCCCGATTCTTGTGTAGGCAACTTTGTTCTTCCCTCTCCCTATCGCCTACAAAACCGCAACATCACGCCCGGCATTGCCATCACTGTCAAGCCCCTCCCGCACTATGACCCGACACCACGAGCGCCTCTTGTACCGTGCGCAGCAGGTTCTCCGGGGTCAACGGTTTGGCCAACAACATCGTACCCGGCGCTAAGACGCCGTGCGGCGCGAGCGTGTCGTCCGTATAGCCCGACATGTAGAGCACGCGCGTCGCCGGACGCTGCGCCGTCAGCCGCTGCGCCAGTTCCGACCCGCTCATATACGGCATCACGACATCGGTCAACAGCAGATCGATCGGCCCCTGGTACCGCTCGCTGATGAGCAAGGCGCCGCCGCCATTCATCGCCTCGAGGACGGTGTAGCCCTGCACTTGCAGCGTCTCACGCGCGATGGTGCGAACCAGCTCGTCGTCGTCCACCAGCAGTACGGTGGCGGCACCGGGCCGCAAGGGCGTAACGAACTCGCGGAGGGGCCCCGCCTCCAGGGGCGCGTCGACCTGCGGCAGATAGATCTCAAAAGTGGCGCCCTGCCCCGGCGTACTGTAGACACAGATGTAGCCGCCGCTTTGCTTGACGATCCCGTAAGCGGTTGAGAGACCGAGGCCCGTTCCTTTGCCCAACTCCTTCGTGGTAAAGAACGGCTCGAAGATGCGGGCTCGGGTGACCGCATCCATCCCGCACCCGGTATCGATCACGGCCAGCCGCACGTAGCGCCCCGATGGAATGGCGATGGGCCCGCAGACACAGGCATAGGGCTTGTCGAGTTCGACATTGCCGGTCTCGATCGTCAGCGTACCGCCCTGCGGCATGGCGTCGCGGGCATTGACGACCAGGTTCATGAGGACCTGTTCGAGCTGCGCCGGGTCGGCCCTGATGTGGCCCAGCTCAGGATCGAGTTGCCTGTGCAGGTCGATCTCCTCGCCGATCAGCCGCTTCAGCATCGTCGTATCCTCGGCGATCAGCGCATTCAGCTCGAGCACCCTGGGCTGCAGGAGCTGTTTGCGGCTGAAGGCCAGCAACTGGCGTGTCAGCGCGGCGGACTGCTCCCCCGCTTTCTTGACCTGTTCGAGGTAGCGGCCCACCGGGTCATCCGGACGGAGTTTCTCCAGGGCCAGATCGCTGAAACCGAGAATGGCGGAGAGGTTATTGTTGAAATCGTGGGCGATGCCGCCCGCCAGCACCCCGATCGCCTCCAGCTTCTGGGATTGCACGAACTGCTCCTGCAACTGTTTGAACTCGGTGATGTCGCGAAAGCTGACGACCACACCGGTGATGACGCCGGCATCGTCTCGCAGCGCCGACGCGGTGTACTCGACAGGAAAACTGGTCCCGTCTTTGCGGAAGAAGACCTCATTGTGCACATGCCGGATCTGCCCGTCATGTAAGGTGTGGTAGGTCGGGCAGTCCTCAACCGGATAGACGCTACCATCCGCACGGTGATGGTGCATGAGCGTATGGGAATGCTGCCCGAGTATCTCGTGCGCCTGCCATCCGAATATCTTCAGTGCCGCCGGATTTTCGAAGATGATACGCCCGTCGAGATCCAGTCCGTAAACCCCTTCTTCGATCGAGTCCAGGATCGATCGCCGCAGGCGTTCCGACGCGGCAAGCGCGTGCTCGGCCTGTTTGCGCTCAGTGATCTCCTGTTCAAGTGCCGCCGTCCGCTCTCGCACCCTGTGTTCCAGCAAACGGTTGAGCACTCCCAACTCTGCCTGTAAACGGCCGGCCGCCTGATTCAGATGAAAGCGGGCGATGGCGTTGTCGATGACATGCGGCAACTGGGTCAGATACCCCTCGCGTTTGACGATGTAATCGTAGGCGCCCAATCTCAGCGCAGCAACCGCCACCTCTTCATCTCTCTGGCCGGTCACGATGACGAACGGCAGCGATATCCCACGATCTTTGGTCTCGCGCAACAGATCCAGTCCGCTCATTTCCGGCATGCGCAGGTCGATCAGCACCAGATCGTAGGGAGCGGCCTCACGCGAATCCTGGGCCTCTCGCAACAGGTCCAAGGCGTTCCGACAGGAGTACGCCAGTTGCACAGTCAGGTGCGGCGCAGCCTGCCCGAAATGACGCAACAACAGCTCAACATCGGATGCGTGGTGTTCCACGTAGAGGATGCGCGGCCGACTCGGTACGAGTAAGTGTCCGATGGCCCCCTTCTTGCGATGCGCCCCTGCGATCCTGCGCAACGTCTGAGGCAAGGCGGTGAGATAATCGCCTCGCTTCGTCACATAGTCGGTCACGCCCAAGCGGATCGCCTGGACCACCAGGTCTTCATTGCCCGCTCCGGTTATCAGCACGACGGGCAGTGTATACCCCTGCCGCGTCGCCGTTTGCATGACGTCAAGGCCGTCCATATCCGGAAGATGATAGTCGAGCAGCAGCAGGTCATAGTCGTGCTGTGCCAGGCCGTCCAAGCAGGCGCGCCCCGTGCCTACGATGTCCAGGTCACACTCGGGCGCATCCAGGGCAAAGCGCCTCATGGTCAACGCCGCGTCGCTCGGATCATCCTCCGCGTAGAGTATGCGAATTCGATCTTCCATAGTCTGTTTTGTTGCTCCTTACCCCCGATTAGGGGGTGAGGGAAACTTGATAATAAGGTTCTTCCGGAATGAGCGTGGGTGAACCTGTCTACGTATAGACACGCACGGGCAAGTAGGCATCGGCAATCCCCTCCCCCTTTGGCAAAGGGGGATCGAAGGGGGTTTCTCCCTCCGTTCCCCTCACAGATGTTTCCAGATCTCTTCTCGTACTCCTTCAATATTTGTCAGTACGTCCCGATCAGAAAACCTTAACACGTTCAACCCCCGCGCCGCCAAGTCAGCATCGCGCCGCTGGTCCTTCTCGCGACCATCCGACGTATAATGTTGTCCGCCATCAAGTTCGATGACGAGCGAGGCTGAAGCGCAGTAAAAATCTACAATGTAATTGTCAATTGTCTTCTGACGCGAAAAGAGACGCCCTTTCGCTTGCTTTCGTCTGATCATGGACCACAGTGTTCGCTCGGCATCGGTCATGTTATTTCGCAGGGAGCGAGCAAAACCTTTAAGGTTCTTATTGTAGGCCAGGATCATGAGAAACCCCCGCTGCCCCCTTTTCCAAAGGGGGTGTCCCCGTGACCAGCACTGAAGTCTCGACCTCTACCTACGTTCATTCCGGAAGGACCCATAATAATACCTACATTGCCGTCACAATGTCCCTGCCAGATCGGTCACCGAGAGGATGCCGATCGGCTTCTCATGCGGTCCGTGTCTCTCGATCACCACCAGCCGGTGGATCTTCCTGTCGCGAAGCCGCGCCGCCGCCTCGGCAAGCGGGGTGGTATCAGAGACGCTGATGACGGGGGAGGTCATCAGATGCTTGGCGGTCAGGCCGCGCCAGTGCTTAAGATACGGCTCGACAAACCGCGCGTTGACGAGATCGGTACGGGAGATCACGCCGACCGCGTCCCCACCCTCGTCCACCACCACCAACGCGCTGATATCGTGCGTCTTCATCGCGTCGGCCACCGCCTGGATGGACGTCTCAGGTCCGCAGGTGATCACACCCCGGTGCATCCAGTCTCTGACCAGCTCCTCCGCCATCGCCGTCCTCTCTCTTCTCAGCCGACCAACCCTACTCCCGCGATCGTCTCCGCTGGGACCTCGAAGACCTCGGTATAGCCCCGCCTCACAGCCGCCAGGTTGTCCCGAACCACCTGTTCGCCCCGCTTGCCAAAGTACTTCCGCAGCGACCGCTCCACCGCCGAGAAGACCTGCTCCTCGTCGAGACGCTGTTCGCGCAGAAACGACGTACAGCGGAGAAAGATCCCTAACAGCACAATCCCCTGCATCCGTTGCTCCAGGTCGGCAGAGCTGGCGACCTCGCGCGCAATCTTCACAGTGTCCAAGGCCAGAACCCGAATATTTCGCTCGCGGATGATACGCTTCGCATAGTCAGGGATTCGTGTCCAGACCTCCTCCGGTGTCTTTTTGTCGGTCTGGATAAAAACCATGCCGCCTGTCGCCAGGCCGGCCAACGGGTTGCCGAGATTGAAGGCATTGACATCGTTGAGGGGCACGAAATCGACCTGTGTCAGCTCGCAATGGGTGCGGATTCGCTCCCTGGCAACCGTCAGATAGTAGGTCGTAGGCAGCCCCTTCTTCTCGGACCCGTACTTGGGGTAGGCCTGGACCTTCAGGCCGAAGAGGTCGCCGACAATCGTGGCGATCACCTTGTTGGTCGTGACCGATCCGAATCCGCCGACCGAATGGCCGCGCATTGAGAAGGTGCCGGCCGGCCGAACGTCCGGATCTTCGGTGGGCACGAGCGCCAGGTCATGCTTGATTCCCACGACAAAGTAGCGAGACCCGCCATCGTCGCGCCGCATATTGTCTATCGCGGCCGCCAGGTCGCCTGGACGGATATCCCGGCTGCCCAGCCCGGCAGAGCCGGAATAGATGATCGGCATCCGCCCTATCGACAGGAACCCCGGCGCGCCCGTCAGCGCATCGGCAAGCGCCGCCTTGATCTCAGCAGTAAGGGGATTCGATTCGGCCAGCGGATTATCCATCCGTTCAATTACCGCCATCGCTTTCAGGTGCTTCGTCGCCTCGACGATCTGCCGACCCGGAAATGGGCGGAAACAGGTCACATGAAGGGCGCCTGCTCGAACCCCGCGGTGCTGTCGCAGGTAATCGACGGTCGCCATGGCGGTCTCGACCATCCCCCCCATCCCCACAATGGCGTAGTCGGCATCCTCCATCCGGTACGCCTCCACCAGGCCATACCGGCGGCCTGTCAGGGTATAGAACCGCTCCATCACCCCCTCGACAATCGTCGGCAGACGATCATAGAAGAACCGCTGGGCGATCTTGCCTTTCATGTAACTGTCCTGATTCTGCACAACCCCGCTCATGATCGGCTGCAAAGGGTTCATGAGGTTGCGCAGGCGCGTGCCGCCATGCGGGTCCCCGATAAACTCCTTCATCAGCTCAGGCTCCGGAAGCAGGAGGTTCTCAATGGTGTGGGTGGTGAGGAAGCCGTCCTGCACAGTCATGAAGGGGGTCTCGCCCTCTTCGGCGGCGCGGCGGGCGATGAGCGACAGATCGGCCGCATCCTGGGCGTTCTTCGCAAAGAGCATGCCCCAGCCGACATCCGCTACGGCCATCACGTCGTCATGTCCAGCGTGGACATTCAGGGCCTGGGAGGTCAGCGCGCGGGCGCCGATGTGGAAGACCGCCGGGAGCCGCTTCCCTGCGATAGTGTAGAGCACCTCCTTCATCAGCACCAGCCCCTGACCGGAGGTAAAGTTCGAGACCCGCCCCCCTGCCAGCGCAAACCCTTCACACGCGGATGCGGAGCTATGCTCCGACTCGGGCTCGATGAAAAAGAGCGGCTCACCCCAGAGGTTGCGTGTCCCGTTTGCAACCTCTACCTGGTATCCGGTTCCCATATTGGTGGAGGGGGTAATCGGATAGGCGCAGGCGCCTTGCGTAATGTGCGAGTCGACCCACACGACTGCCGCCGAGCCATCCGCTGTCGCCGCAATGCCAGGAAAAGGAAACCGTTCGCCGGTCATGACGCCTCCTTTCCCCGGACCAGTATCTCGAGCAGATCGGTCTCGGTCACGATTCCAACCAGTGTCTTGCGATCCACGACCGGCAGGCAGCCGATCTTTTCTCCAACCATGACCTTCGCCGCCTCCCGCACCGTCGTCGTCGGAGAGGCCGTGATCAGCTTGCGCGACATGATCTCCACCACCTTCAATTCGTCCATAAACTCCTCGCGTTCATGGGCCGTCAACGGCGACTTGGAAGAGGGAGCCGCCTTTCGAAGATCGCGATCGGTAACGATCCCAACCAGGCGTCTGCCGTCCACCACAAACAGATGGCGGATGTTATGCTGATCCAGCATTTGTTGAGCCCTGCGTAGCGAGGCGGACGTGTCTACGGTAATCAGCGCTCGATTCATGATCTCCGAAAGCTGCGTCATCTGTTGCAGCCTACCACAGAGCCATCCCACTGGGACGTTTGCCGACCGGCACCCGCCCTACCGTTGTCTGGGACAGCAGGTTGATCACGGAGATGTCATTCGATCCGGTGTTGGCCACGAAGGCGTACCGCCCGTCCCCTGAGATGACGATATCGTGGGGACGGGTTCCTACCGGGATCGTCCCTACCACGGCGCCGGTCTGTGTTGAAATGACCGACACGTCGCCGCTCCCCATGTTGGTCACATAGATATAGTGGCCGGACGGCGTAATGTCGGCGTCGCTCGGCTCCCTCCCCACGGGGATAGTCGCTACCACCTGTTGATTCGCCATCTGGATCACGCTCAGGCTATCCGAGCCCCTATTTAGAATATATGCGAAGGCCCCACCGGGACCGAACACTACGTGATGGGGGTCGTCACCGACGGGGATTCTGCGCAGCGACACCAGGGTTGCAGCCTCTATGACGGTGACGCTGTTTGAATCAGGACTGGAGACCAACAGGTATTTACCATCAGGAGAGATCTCGACGGCATAAGGCTTCACAGCGATCGGCAGCTCCGCCGCGACGACGTTCAGCGAAAGGTTCAGCACCGCGACGGAATGGGACCGCTCGCTGGGAACATAGGCATGACTCCCATCCGGAGAGATGCTGATCTTGGTCGCCGCTTCTCCCACCGGGATCATCGCCACCTTCTTTCCGGTGGCAGGCTCAATCACCGTCACTCGGCTGTATAGACTGTTGGTGACATAGGCGTAGGTCGCGCCGGCTCCAAACACAGTCCGGCCTCCCGGGCCCGTCGCATTGGCCACCGCGGCGACGACAGTGCGCGCGGGCAAAGCCAGAATCCAGACCTCGGTTGAATGGCCACATACGATAAAGGCATAATGTCGATCCGGACTGATTGCGACATGCTCCGGGCCGGAGCTCACAGCCATGGTGCCGGTCACCTTCATTGCCCCGATATCGATCACCGAGACCGTATCCGAGCCCTCATTCGCGACATACAGCGCCTGCGTGCCGCGCACACCTGCCCCGTGCGCCAGCGCAGTCGAGCGAACGATCAGCAGCGACGCCATCGCCAAGATACCGATACTCACCGTACGACGGACTGCCGTCATGCCGCCCCTCCCCTCTCGCCCGCCGGCCTGCATTCGTACACCCTCTTTTCCATTCCTGCGGCCCGTTGCCTATTCGAGGTCAAGGCGCTCTCCACAATCTGATCAAGCTCCTCAAGATCAAAAGGCTTGAGCAGGTAATAGAAGACGCCATGCTGAAGGACTTCGCGACCCGCTTCAAGCGACCGATCACCGGACATGACCACCAGGGGCAAACGAGGTCGAATCTTTCGCAGGATCTCTACGGTCTTTACGCCCGCGGACTCGTCGATCGAGAGGTCGAGAATCACCAGCCCGACGTTCTGCTCGACAACGGTCAACAAGGCATCGTACCCTCTTTCGACAGCAACAGCCGGGTACCCCTTCGCCGCCACGCGACTGAAGATCTGCTGCCTGATCGATAACTCCGGCGTAACAATCACAATCTTCCGTTGGTCGCTCATAATGGCCTACCTGGCAACCCCTTTTGCCTTCCTCCAGGAGCAATGCCGATGCCAATAATCCCACGAGTACTGCGGTTCCGGCAGTTCGCCTAACTTTATGAAACAATGAGCACTCCTTCACAAAAATCTCCGACATCTGAAGAGGCACCCTGGCGTCTCTGCATGAGTCTGGGAGGAACTGCCCCATCGCGGAATCAGAGAAGTGGGGTAACTATCTGAAAACTCGAGAAAGGATCTGTGGGACACGCATGCCCCACGAGGAAGCCGAATGTCCCGGTGGCGGAAGACGATAAGGGAATCTGTGGTCCTGGTCCCTAGGTCTGCCTGGGCTGAAGCAGTTGCGTCAGAGCCTCCCGATCGATCACCTCTTTTTCCAACAACAGCTTGGCCAGTGCGTCCAGGTCACTGCGCCTGGTAGCCAGTGTCTGCTCGACTCGAGTGTGGGCATCGGCCAGGAGCTTTCCGATCTCCTCATCAATTGCTTGAGCAGTTCGTTCGCTATACTCCCGTACCCTTTGCGGTTTCTGAATGTTGAGGAAAATGGGGGTGCGCGGCTCTTCGAATGTCGCTAATCCCAGCCGTTCGCTCATCCCGTACTGGGTGACCATGAGGCGGGCCATATCGGTAGCCCGCTGGAGGTCATCCTGGGCCCCGGTGGAGACGTCCCCGAAGACGATCTCTTCGGCCACCCGCCCCCCCAGGAGCACGTCAAGTCGATCAAGGATCTCGGCCCTTTTGAGCAGGTACCGATCCTCCGTGGGCGACTGTTGCGTGTAGCCGAGCGCGGCCACCCCGCGAGGAATGATGGAGATCTTCGAGACACGGTCGGCGTGAGGGCGGGACTCCGCCACCAAGGCATGGCCAGCCTCGTGGTACGCGACAGTCTCCTTCTCCGCGGGATTCATCACCCGGGTCTTTTTCTCGAGACCGGCTACGATCCGGTCGATCGCCTCATCGAAATCCGCCATCTCCACCGCATCCTTGCCTTTCCGCGCGGCAAGCAGCGCCGCCTCGTTCACCAGGTTGGCCAGATCGGCGCCGACGAATCCCGGAGTCCTCGCGGCGATAGCCGAGAGGTCAACCTCCGGTGAGAGCTTGACCGGCTTGGCATGCACCTGGAGGATCTTCTCTCGACCCCTGATATCGGGGCGATCGAGGGCCACCTGTCGGTCGAAACGTCCGGGACGGAGCAAGGCCGGATCGAGGATCTCCGGACGGTTCGTTGCGGCCATGATGATCACACCTTTGTTCGTATCGAAGCCGTCCATCTCCACCAGCAGTTGGTTGAGAGTCTGCTCGCGTTCATCATGTCCGCCAATAGGATTGAGTCCACGAGCCTTCCCAAGAGCATCCAGCTCGTCGATGAAGATGATGCAAGGGGCTTTTTCCTGAGCCTGGGCGAAGAGATCCCGTACACGAGCCGCCCCGACCCCCACGAACATCTCAACGAAATCCGACCCGCTGAGGCTGAAGAATGGGACCCCTGCCTCCCCGGCTACCGCTTTGGCCAGTAGCGTCTTCCCGGTCCCTGGGGCCCCGACAATCAGCACCCCTTTGGGGATCTTCCCCCCCAGCCGGCGATACCGTTCTGGCGTCTTCAGAAATTCGACAATCTCCATCAGCTCTGCGCGCGCCTCGTCGATCCCAGCTACATCTGCAAAGGTCACGCCGGTCTCTTTCTCCATGTATACTTTAGCCTTGCTCTTGCCGATCGCCATCAGACCGCTCGCCGGTCCTCCAACCCGCTTCATGAGAAACGCCCATACACCAACGAAGACCAGGGCAGGAAGTACCCAGGAGAGCAGCGTGGTAAACCATGTGCTTTCTACCTCGCCGGCAAAACGCACCTTCAACGCCTCCAACTCCTGGATCAGGGTCGGATCGTTGACCCGAATGGTCACGAAGCGATTCTCCCCGCCGGCCAACCGTTGAATCGCCTCCACCTTCTCTTTGGAGAGGAGTCCTTCCAGCCCCTCCCGTTTCAGCCGCCCGGAGATGACATGCGTCCCGAGGGTCAGGTCTTCCACCTTGCCGGATTTCAGGAGCAGTTTGAAATCGCTGTACGATAGCGTCTCGGTGTGGCGCGCTATCAGGAAATCGTGAACGGCCAGCACAAGAAAGAAAGCGGCTACGAAGTACCAAAGCGCAAACTGCCACTGCTTCTTTTCCATCGCGCTCGTCTCTAAGACCTGCTCTATTCCGGACTACTGGCTCTGTTTAGGATGGTGTTCCTGCTGTTCCGGCCCGCCTCCCTTGGGTGTCATGCCCTGTGGCGGTGTCATCCCCTGCTGGCGCTGCATCATCATCTCCATCATCTCGTCCATCATCCGCATATGCTTCTTCATCTCCAGCATGAGCTGCTGCTGTTTCTTCATATCGTCCATCATCATACAGCCCTGCATCCCGCCCATCTGTTTATCCTTATCCTGCTTCATCATGCCCTTACCCATACCCGGCATCCCCTGCTGCTCCATGCCACCCATTTGGTGGTCCTTCATCATCGCGCACGGCTGAGGCTGTTGCGCCGGCGCAGACCCTCCCGTTGTCAACACCATGGCTGACACCAACACACCTGCACACGTCACACGATTCATGCTGGTTCCTCCTTTTTCCGAAAGGGTTTTCGCACACACTACTCCAGACAGGGAGTCTGCCCACCACGTACCGCGGTCTTTGCAATTCTACCACGAGATCGCTCTAACGTAGCCACACTCCTGCAGACGCCGAGTTATCTTACGCTCCATGACGTCAGAGCGCGGATTATTGGCGAACTGTTCGGCCGCGCCACATCTCGTAGATCACAGGGATAATGACCAAGGTCAGGATGGTCGAGGTCACCATCCCGCCGATCATCGGGGCAGCAATCCGCTTCATGACATCAGCCCCCGCCCCATGACTCCACATGATGGGCAGGAGGCCGGCCATGATGGCCATCACCGTCATCATCTTGGGGCGCACCCGCATGACCGCTCCCTCGATAATCGCCTCATACAGATCCCGACTACTGCTCATCTTCCCCTCTCGCGCGCGCCGCTCATAGACCTCATCCAGATAGACGATCATGACGACGCCGGTCTCTGCCGCCACCCCGGCCAGCGCAATGATCCCAACCCATACCGCCACACTCAGATTATAGCCCAGGAGATACAGCAGCCAAATGCCGCCCACCAGCGAGAATGGAACCGACAGCAGCACAATCAGACATTTGGCCAGCGAACCAAAGTTAAAATAGAGCAGAACGAAAATGACGAGTAATGTCAAGGGGATGACGTATTTGAGCCGCTCCTTCGCTCGCTCCATATACTCGAACTGACCGCTCCAGATGAGGTGATACCCTTGGGGGGGTTTCACCTTCTCCGCCACGACTCGCTGGGCCTCAGCGACATAGCCGCCGATATCCCGCCCGACAACATCGACATAGACGTAGCCGACCAGCTCGGCCGCCTCGCTCCGGATCAGGGTGGTGCCGCTTGACAGCCTGAGATCAACGAGTTGCGTAATCGGGATCTGGGCGCCCATCGGGGTCGACACTAATACGCGCCTCAGACCGTCCAGGCTGTCGCGGAGCCCCCTGAAATACCGGACATTGACCGGGAACCGCTCACGCCCCTCGATCGTTGTCGTGATGGTGCTGCCGCCGATGGCGGTCTCGATGACGTTTTCGACGTCGGTCACGGTGAGGCCATAACGGGCGATCTCGTCCCGCTTGATCTCGAAATCGAGGTAGTAGCCACCGGCCACACGCTCAGCAAAGACGTTCCGTGTCCCCGGCACAGGCTTGAGCGCAGTCTCGATCTCCTGCCCTATCCGCTGGATCGTCTCCAGCTTCGGGCCAAGCACCTTGATCCCGACGGGGGTCCGGATCCCGGTGCTGAGCATGTCGGTCCTGGCCTTGATCGGCATCGTCCAGGCGTTGGTCACCCCCGGAACCCGGAGCGCCTGGTCCAGTTCGTCGACCAGCTTCTTAACGGTCATCCCCCGCCGCCACCGCTCTTCAGGCTTCAGGTTGATGACCGTCTCGATCATCTCCAGAGGCGCGGGGTCGGTGGCGCTGGTGGAGCGGCCCCCTTTGGCGAAGACCGACTCAACCTCCGGAAAGTGCTTGATGATCCGATCCTGGATCTGGAGGAGCTGGGAGACCTGCGTGATCGAGGCGCCTGGTAATGCCGTCGGCATGTAGAGGAGCGTCCCCTCATACATCGGTGGCATGAACTCGCTTCCCAGCTTCATGAAGGCCGGAATAGTGAGGAGCAGCGAGAGGAGAGCGGCGGCGATCGTGGTCTTCCGCCATCTGAGTACGGCATGAACAATCGGGTTGTACACCCAAATGAGAAACCGGCTGACCGGGTTTTTGTGCTCCGGATGGATCTTCCCGCGGATAAGGAGGACCATGAGGAGGGGCACGAGGGTCACCGAGAGCAGGGATGAAAAGAACATGGCAAAAGTCTTGGTCAAGGCAAGCGGCCGGAAGAGTCGGCCCTCCTGCGCCTCTAGGGTAAAAACAGGAATGAAAGAAACGGTAATGATCAGGAGCGAGTAGAAAAGCGGCTTACCTACCTCCATGGCCGCCTCGATGAGGATTCGGTTCCGGTCCTCGCCTGGCGCGGCGTGTTCCAGGCGCTTGTGGGCATTCTCGATCATCACGATGGCCGCATCGATCATGGCGCCGATGGCGATCGCGATTCCGCCCAACGACATGATATTGGAGCCGAGGCCGATGTAGTACATCGTAACGAACGACATGAGGATAGCGATTGGCAGGGTGAGGATCGCCACGAGGGCGCTGCGGAAGTGGAAGAGGAAGAGGATACTCACCAGGCTGACGATGATGCTCTCCTCGATCAGCTTCTCCTTGAGGGTAGCGATGGACCGATAGATCAGGTCGGATCGATCGTAGGTAGGAATGATCTTGACCCCCTCGGGAAGCGATGGGGTGATCTCCTTGATCTTGTCCTTGACCCGCTGGATGACCTCCAGGCTGTTCACACCATACCGAATCACAACGATTCCGCCGGCTACGTCGCCCTGGCCGTTCAACTCCGCGGCGCCACGACGGATGTCGGGTCCAAGACCGACCCGACCGATGTCCCGGACCTGGATTGGGGTCCCGCGTTCGTCAGTCCCGACGACAATCGTCTCGATGTCCTCGACGGACTTGATGTAGCCGAGGCCACGGACCATGTACTCGCGTCCGGTAAACTCCACCACCCGACCTCCGGTATCGTTGTTCCCCTTTCGGATCGCCTCGATCACTCGTTCCAGGGGGAGCTTGAATCCGAGAAGGGTAGCAGGATCGATAGAGACCTGATACTGCTTGACGAAGCCGCCAACCCGCGCCACCTCAGCTACGCCGGGGACTGACAGGAGCCAGTGATGAACGTACCAGTCGTTCAGCGTCCGAAGTTGGGCCAGATCGTGCCGGCCGGTCTCGTCTACAAGCGCATATTCAAACCCCCAGCCCACGCCGGTCGCATCCGGACCCAGGACCGGGGTCACGCCCTTGGGCAACCTGTCCTGCACGCCCTGCATATATTCGAGCACGCGGCTCCTGGCCCAGTAGAGATTCGTACCATCCTCGAAGATGATATAGACGAAAGAGAGGCCGAAAAAGGAGAAGCCACGGACCACCTTGACGTTCGGGGCTGAGAGGAACGCGACCACAATCGGGTAGGTGATCTGATCTTCCACGAGCGTGGGGCTCCGCTCTGCCCACTCCGTTTGGACGATGACCTGGACGTCGGACAAGTCGGGGATGGCATCCAGTGGCGTGTTTCGAAGCGCCCAGATCCCCCAGGCGACAGCGAAGAAGGTGAAGAGGCCGATGATGAATCGATTGATGGCGCTCCACTCGATCAATCTAGAAATCATCGGATTACCTCCGCGCTCCGCACCCCGTACGGGCGACCCGGCGGGTCGCCCCTACTTTTTCGGAGCCATCCCCATGCCGGACATGCCCCCTACCCCACCGACGGCAGTCTTGAGCTGGCTCTCGGAGTCGATCAGGAAATTCGCGGAGGTCACCACTCGCTCGCCAGCCGAAAGACCGGTCAGGATCTCGGTGTAACCATCCGCCCGCGCACCAACCTTGACCTCTCGCGGCGCGAAGGTCCCCTGCCCCTTGTCGATAAAGACGAGCTGTTGTGTTCCACTATCCAGGATCGCCTCATCGGGCACAACGAGACGCTTGCCAAAGGGAATCTTCAGTTCCACATTGGCGTACATCTGGGGTTTCAGTTTCCAGTCTTTCGTGTTGGGAAACTCAAAGCGCACCTTCACCGTCCGCGTCTTTTCTTGTAGGACCGGGTAGATGTAACTCACCTTACCGCGAAAGAGCTCTCCGGGGTAGGCGGCGAGTGTCACGCTCGCCGCCTGGCCAAGCTTGACCACTGGAACCTCGTATTCGTAGATCTCACCCTGGACCCAGACGGTGGAAAGATCGGCCACCTTGTACAGGTTCTCACCGGGCATCACCTTCTTCCCGCGAACAGCCATCTTTTCGATCACGACCCCATTGATGGGCGAGTAAATCGTCATACTCTTGCGTGGCGTCCCTGTTCGCTCAAGATCGGCGATCTCCTCGTCGCTGATGTCCCAGTACTGCAGGCGCCGCCTTGATGCATTGAGGAGCGTATCGCCCCCAGACGCGATGTCGGGGAAGCGGCTTTTGCCGAGCGTCTGCCTCGCCCGCAACGCCTGCAGGTACTCCTCCTGAGTCGAGACCAGATCCGGACTGTAAATGGTGAGGAGCGGCTGCCCCTTCTTCACGGGCTCCCCGGTAAAGTTCACCAGCAGGCTCTCGATCCACCCCTCGATCTTGATATTAATGTCGGCCAGGCGTCGTTCGTCGAACTCCACCACCCCGACCGTCCGGATCGTCCGCTCAATCGACCGGTATTCGACTACGCCGGTCTTCAGCCCGATTAACTGCTGACGTTCCGGACTGACCATTACCGCTCCAGGGGCCATCTGCATCTCGGACGCAACCGGCGGCTTGCCCTGCACAGCAGGGGTCGATGCCGCTTCATGTCCGGCATGATCCTCATTGCGTACGGTCTGAGTGATCGGCTCCCGAGGCGCTGGTGAGCCACCCACGACCGGGGCGTTGGACCGAAGGCCGCCGCCATACCAGACCACGACGATCGCCGCGGACGCGGCGATCAAGACACTCCAGGCAATGACCCACCTCATCCGTCGCATCTGTTCTCCCACGGAGTCCTCCTCAGTATCCCGAGGCGCCGACGACCCACTCCAACTTCGCCAGGCTTGTCTGGTACTCTCCCAGCGTCCGATAGTACTCCTTCTCAAAATTGAAGAGCGTCAGTCGGCTATCCAACAGGGTGAGAAAATCCACCTTACCCACCTGATAGCCGGCAACGGCAGAATCCAGGGAGAGTCGGGCCTGCGGAATCAGGCCGGTCTCCAGCAGATCAATGAGCTTGTGTCCCTTCTCGATATCAGCCACCAATTCCTTCACCATCGAGACCACCTCGTTTTTAGCGGCCTGATGCTGTTCCCTGGCCGAATTGATCAAGGCCGAGGTCTCTGCAACCTGCCTGTCCTGTTTGGTTCTGAAGTATAGGGGGATGTTGATTGAAAACCCCGCTGAGAAGAAGTCAGATCGCCTGACGATAGCGGAGTCTTCCCGGAAGGCGTAGCCCAGGCTCATCGTAAGATCCGGGAAGTATCGCTTCCTGGCAAGCGCATTGGCCGCCTTGCTCCGCTCGATCTCCTCCTGAAGCCCCTTGAGTAGCGGCCGGTTCTCCACGGCTCTGGCCTGGAGTTCCGCAAGCTCCATCGGCAGTTCGCCCTTCGCCACCTCCTCAGTCCGACCGAGCGGCGTTTGGGGGGGGCGGTTGAGGATCGCATTCAGCCTGGCGCAAGCAGCCTGACGGCTCTGTTCCAACCGGATCTGCTCGTCCAGTAACTTCGACAGCTCTACCTGGGCCTTCAGGACATCCTGCTGAATCCCCTTGCCTACACTGTATTTCGTCTCAGCGATTTTGACGAATTCTCTCAGTAGCTCACGGTTTTTCTCTACAATCTCCAGTGAGCGGTCGATGGCGTACAGTCCGTAGAAGACCTCTTTGACCCGCCGCACAATCTCGTTTCGTTTATCCCGATACACCAGGCCAATCGCGTTGGCCTCCCGTTGGGCAACCTCGCTTCGCAGGTCGAGCTTCCCAAAGAAGGGAAGCGCCTGAGAGATGCTGAGCTTCTTCATCGTCATATCGTCCTGGGTAAAGCCGAAAGAGCGGGTGGGGAGGTTTTCAATCTCAAAGCTCAGCATCGGGTCGTCAAGCGACCCTTCCTGGGAAGGACGTTCTCGCGCTGCATCCCATTTCCTCTCTTCAGCCCTGATCTCCGGATTCGCAGCGAGGGCCTCCTGGACGAGCGGCTGAAGACGGAGCGTCTCCTCCGCCCCAGCCGCCGCTTCTCCCATCCTAACGGCTGCAATGCTGGCAATAAGGATGAGTACACCGCTTTTCAGGACCATAGTCACCTCCATCTCCTTATTGATTGTCACGTACAATCCTTCCGCCTGCCCGACAAGTTCGAATGATCCGACGTCAAGTAATGTCTAATGTTTCGAGCGTATCCCATTATGATTACGATAATGACGCGAGAGACGCCGTTGTCTCTCGTTGATGGGTGCTTCGTTACTTCACTATGACCCTCCCATGAAGGATCTTAGCGTGGGGCTGATGGACGTGATACTCATAGGTTCCAGGCTGCTCAAAGGTCACCGTTACGGCCCCTTCAATCCAGACCTCGGGATGGGGGACGCCTGGGTCCTGCACAAAGGCCAAGTGCGCCTTCTCCCCCGAGGCGTTCCTCCACATTACACGATCCCCTCGATCGACGGTAATGTGGGCCTCCCTGAGGGAACCCAGCAGCACCACAACCTCCTTGTCAGTGGCAAACGCTGGAGAGAGGGCCATCGGAAACAGAACCAACAGGCTCATCGTGACAACAGCGATGCGGCGTATCGTCATGGTGTTCACCTCCTTCCGGACGAGTCGTTACGGATTATAATTTGCAGTCGTCTACAGAGATCCCTCAGGGCATGATACGTCATGCGCCGCCCTGATGGATAAAGTCAGAGTCCAGCGAGTCGTCGATTAGAAAAAGGTAAATCGAGGGGGTTTAAAGAGAGAGAAAGCGGGGGCCTGGGGCACAACGACCAACGTTGAAAGGGCAAAGAGGAGCACATTCATCAGAATTACAACCTGAAAGACCTTGGGGAGATCAACGGTACACAGAATAGACCGGCTACCCGTCGATCCGTGTTGTTCGGCCATACCGCACGACGTTATGCACAGGCCCACGGCGAGAATCAATATCAGAACGAGCTTTATGCCGGTCTTTTGATGGGTTATCGCTCTCATGCGCGCGCTTCTCTTTCCTCGCAATCTTAAGTTTCACCCATAATTAAAAGCAAGAGTTATGCCAACACCCCGTGCAGAGCCGCATAACAACATACCCTCACCGGAAATAAGTCTATCCACGATACCGTTTTATCTATCCGCTACGTAACCTCCTGTTCTGCGCGAACACATGGGGCATCCATGCACCATCTGTTATTGCCTCTTAACAATGTAACCGTATAATTATACGGGCGTTCACAGTGAACTACCCCGCAGCAAGCTGCGGGGCATCAAACACCAGAGCAAAAAGAAATCTGCGCGGCAAGCCGCGGGGAATGAACCCTCAGTAGATTCACGGGACAGCTCTGCCCCACGCAAAGGCTTCATTCCGCACTTACTTCACCACGATCTTCCCCCTTAGCGTTAGCGCCCTAGCCCCGACATGAACATGGTAGGGGAAGGTACCGGGACGGGGAAACTCGATGGATGCTTCCGTCGTAAACAGCTTGGTCCTCTCCGGGGCTCCCAGAGCTCGATCTTCGAAGACAACGCTGACGGCGGGGTCGCCCGTGGCATTGATCCAGGTGACATGATCCCCAGCGCTGACGGTCGTTACCGTCTCATGGAGCACCCCCCTATGGATCACCACATGGGTCGCGAGGGCTTCAGGTGGATCAAGCGCGGTCATGGCGACGCCCCAGACTGCCAATGCCATTCCTAGCCATGCGATCTTTCTCATGACTTCCGCCTCCTTCCAAGACGAGGCGACATCGCAATCGCCTTCTATCAGTGAAAACGATAGCGTATTCGGAAGAGTTCAATTCGGCACGTGAAGATCAGTTAGACTTGCTCTTCTGAAGCAAAGGCCATCACCTCTTCAGCAGCAAGGTCGGAGACGAGGCAGTAGGTGAGGTCCCCTGTCTTCCACATGAGGCTGGTGTACCCTTCATGGTGGTTGATGTGAAAGGTCCGCCCAGATCGAATCTGCTTCTCCCCAGGCATCATCGCCAGCTTCTCCCCCGGCAGGATAAAGAGCGAAAGGGTGTGACCCCTCCAGCGGTAGAAGAGCTGACCGGCCCTTTCGCCTCCCATGAGACTGACCCGCCCCTCCCAGAGTTGCCTCGGCTCCTGTTGGGTGAACTGGGGGAGGCGAACGGGAAACCGCAGGCGCTCCTGGAGCCAACGCGCCAGCTCCTCCGGATTGGCCAGCTTCACCTCCATCGGATATTCACCGAGGAGACATTTCACGTGGTCCTCCACGGAATCCCTGACGAAAGGCGAGGCCTGGGTCGGGCGAGGGGCGGCATAAAAGATCGCGAGAGCAAGGAGAAGAACGAATGCGCAGGCCATCGCCAGGATCGGCGCTGGCCTGCGAGGCCACAACGGGAAACTCCATCGTTCTTCCAGCCTCACGGATTCGGCTTCGGCAAGGCCCTGAACGATCCTCTCACGGAAGCCTGAAGGGAGCTGCGGCTGGGGCAGCCGTTCCCGTAGGAGACGCTTGGTCTTTAGTTCCCGCGCAAGGAATTTCGAACAGCTCTCGCAGGCGCTCAGATGCCGCGCAATCGCCTCCTGCTCGTCCACAGTAAGGGCGTCATCAATAGAGGCCGATAAGTAAACCCGAATCTCCTGACATTCCATCGTACTTCTCCCTACGGCTTGATGTATCCACGCATCCTCGCGAATTCCCACAGACGCCGGCGGAGCAGCGCTCTGCCGTGATGCAGTCGGGATCTCACCGTTCCAACGGGGCAGTCGAGCACCCTGGCGATCTCCTCGTAGCGCATCTCTTCAAGGTCGGCCAGAATCACGGTCAACCGCTGTTGGGACGGTAGACCCTGCAACGCCTGCTCGACCTCGGTCGGGAGTGCCTTTTCGAGGGCAAGCTCGATCTGCTCAACGGAGAGTTGAGAGCCGTCAACCAGTGGCTCCGCCTCATCCCAAGGCTCGGTCGGCGGCTCCTTCGCCGTCTTCCGCACATGGTCTAGATGCGTATGTCTGAGTATCGTCAGCAACCAAGCCTTACAGTTGGTCCCTCCCTGAAACTGATGGAACGACCGAAAGGCCTTGAAGAGCGTCTCCTGGACCAGATCTTCAGCATCGGCCCGTTGTCCGGTCAGACGATAGGCGACGCGGTACAGCAACGGGAGATGCGGAAATGCCACCTCCTCGAATCCAGTGACTTTTGAAGCCAGGCGACCTCTCGGAATCACGCCTTCACCTATATAAAACGAATGGCGAGGAAAAAAGTTCATTTGGTGCCCCGCCGCAGTTGCCAGCTTCGCCAGAGGGCATAGATCGCCGGGATGACCATCAAGGTCAGGATCGTCGAGGTGACCATGCCGCCGATCATAGGGGCGGCGATCGGCTTCATGACATCGGCGCCGGTCCCATGGCTCCACATGATGGGTAACAAGCCCGCCATAATGGCTGTTACCGTCATCATCTTGGGGCGCACCCGCTGAACAGCCCCTTCGATGATCGCGTCGTGAAGATCCGACTCGTCCCGCATGGTGCCTTCCTCGGCCCGACGCTCGTAGACCTCGTCGAGATAGACGATCATCACCACCCCGGTCTCGGCGGCGACCCCGGCCAGGGCAATGATCCCGACCCAGACCGCCACGCTCAGGTGATAGCCGAGTAGATAGAGCAACCAGATCCCGCCTACCAGAGAGAAGGGGATGGAGAGAAGGACGATGAGGGTCTTGGCGACCGAGTTGAAGTTGAGGAACAGGAGAAGGAAGATGATCGCCAGGGTCAACGGAACGACAATCATCAGACGGGCCTTGGCGCGTTCGAAGTACTGGAATTGCCCTGCCCAGCTCAGATAGTAGCCCTTCGGGATCTGCACGCGCTCGGCGATCACCTTCTTGGCCTCTTGCACGTAGCCGACCAGGTCCCGACCGGTCACATCGATGAAGACATACCCTACCAAGACCCCGCCTTCGTCTCGAATGGATGAAGGGCCTGTCGTGATCCGGAGGTCGGCCAGTTGGGCGATGGGAACCTGGGCCCCTGTCGGCGTCGGGACCAGGACCCGCTTCAGCGTCTCCACATCGTCACGTAACTCCCGAGGATACCGGAGCTGGATCGGATACCGCTCCCGCCCTTCGATCGTCATTGAGATCTCTTTTCCCCCGATGGCGGTCTCGATGAGATCTTCCACATCCTCGACCCGGAGGCCGTAGCGTGCCGCCTCCTGCCGACGGACCCTGAAGTCGATGAAATAGCCGCCGGTCGTTCGCTCTGAGAGGACGCTGCGGGTTCCCGGGACCATGCCTATGGCTGCCTCGATCTCCCGTCCGATCCGGTCGATGACCTGGAGGTCAGGACCGAAGATCTTAAGCCCAAGGACACTCCTGAAGCCTGTGGCCAGCATCTCGGTCCGGGTCTGGATCGGCATCCACCAGACGTTCGGCATCCCTGGAAAGCGCATCTGGGCATCCATGGCGTCCACGAGTTCGTCGAAGGTTCTGGTCCGCTCTTCCGGCCAGACCGGCTGCAACAGCGTCTTTACCGGCTCGGGGGCCCAGCGGGAGTACCACCGATCCCGCCGGACCTTGCGCCACTCGGACTCTGGCTTCAGCTCAACCAGAGTCTCGACCATCATGATGGGGGCCGGATCGGTCGGGGACTCGACCCTGCCGATCTTGCCAAAGACCGACTGCACCTCGGGAAACTGGCGGAGGAGCTTATCCTGGATATGGAGGATCTGGCCTGCCGGGGTGACGGAGAGCCCTGGCAGGGCCGAGGGCATGTAGATGATCGTCCCTTCATGCAGCGGTGGCATGAACTCGGAGCCAAGGCGAAGGAAGGCGGGGATGGTTGCGGCCAGGACCACAAGCGCCAGAACCACAGTCGTCTTGCGGAAGCGCAGGACCGTCTGAACCACCGGATTATAGAGTCTGATGAGGAACCGACTGACGGGATTCTTCGACTCCACCGCGATCCGCCCCCGGATCAAGAGAAGCATAAGGGCCGGGGCCAGGGTGACTGAGAGGAGAGAGGCGAAGAACATCGCGAAGGTTTTGGTGTAGGCCAGGGGCTTGAAGAGGCGCCCCTCCTGGGCCTCCAGGGTGAAGACCGGGATGAAGGAGACCGTGATGACCAGCAGGGAGAAGAAAAGCGGCTTACCAACCTCCTTTGCCGCCTGGATGATGACCTGGGCGCGATCGCCTGGCCTCCCCTCATGCTCCCACCGCTCCAGTCGCTTGTGGGCATTCTCGATCATCACGATGGCAGCATCGACCATCGCGCCGATGGCGATGGCGATCCCACCAAGCGACATGATATTGGAAGTGAGGCGCATGTAGTACATCGGGATGAAGGCCAGGAGGATGGCGATCGGGAGGATCAGGATCGCGACCAGGGCGCTCCGAAAATGGAGCAGGAAGATGATGGAGACCAGGCTGACAATGATGCTTTCCTCGATCAGTTTCTCTTTGAGCGTGGCGATGGCGCGCTGAATAAGGCTGGAGCGGTCGTAGACTGAGACGATCTCAATTCCATCGGGAAGGGATGGCTTGATCTCGTCGATCTTGGCCTTGACGCCGTTGATCACGTCAAGGGCGTTCTCACCATAGCGCATGACGATGACGCCCCCAACGGCCTCGCCCTCGCCGTTATAGTCGGTGATACCCCGCCGCATGTCGGCGCCGATCTGGACCCTTGCGATATCCCGCAGGAGAATCGGCGTACCCTGGTCGCCTGCCCCCAGGGGGACGTTCTCCAGATCAGCCGCTGACTGGATGTAGCCTCTTCCACGTACCATGTACTCGGTGCCGGAGGCTTCGATGGCCCGGCCACCCACGTCGTTGTTGCTCCGGCGGATCGCTTCGATGACGGAGTTGAGTGGGATGTTATAGGCGAGCAGCGCATTCGGGTTGACATTCACTTGGTACTGCTTGACGAATCCCCCCACGCTGGCCACCTCGGCAACTCCGGGAACGCTGGCCAGCGCATACCGAAGGTGCCAGTCCTGGAGGCTGCGGAGGAAGGCCAGATCATATCTGCCGCTTCGGTCGATGACGGCATACTGGTACACCCACCCGACGCCAGTGGCATCGGGACCCAGGGTTGGAACCACCCCCGCCGGCAGCCTCCCCGCCACCCCCTGCATGTACTCGAGGACCCGGCTGCGGGCCCAGTAGATGTCGGTACCATCCTCAAAAATCACATAGACAAACGAGAGGCCGAAGAACGATTGACCTCGTACGAACTTGACCCTGGGAGCAGACACGAGCTTGGTGATGATGGGATAGGTGATCTGATCCTCGACCAAGTCAGGGCTGCGGCCGGGCCAGTCGGTGAAGATGATGACCTGGACATCGGAGAGGTCCGGGATCGCATCCAGCGGGACCCCTCGAAGGGCGTAGATCCCCCAGAAAGAGAGAAAGATGACCGCAAGGAAGACCAAGAAGCGGTTCCGTGCGCTGCAGGCGATGAGACGCTCGATCATTGCCCGCCTCCTGCCGTCACGGAAAAAGTCGCTTTAACCTCGGGCTTGCCGGGGATGGTAGCCTTCACGGTGACCTCCCAGGTGCCTCCCATCGCCAGGTTCGCCTTCGCCTCGTAGAAACCCTCTCTGGAGAGCGGGGCCTCAACCCGTACTGGACTCATCCCCGGCATCGGCATGGTGTAACTTACGGAGACCTTGGCATGTGTGATCGCCTGACCCTTCTCATCGATCAGCCGAACCTGGAGGGTGTTCGCGCCAACCCTCGTAGGGCTGGGGACCGTTGACAGGGCGATGGTAATACCGCCCACCTTTTGCTGCTGAGGTCCAGCGGGCGCCTTACCCGGCATCGGCATTCCCTCCATCCCTTGCATCCCCTCCATGCCTCCCATCCGCATCCGCTCCATGCCGGCCATCCCGGCCATGGCCCCCATCGACTCCCGCAGTTTGCTCTCAGAATCGAGGAAGAAGTTGGCGCTGGCCACCACCCGGGTGCCTGGTGTGAGACCAGAGAGAATCTCCTGCCGGTCACTGACCCTGAGGCCCAAGGTGACCTCCTTCGGTTCGAAGTGCCCTTCGCCCTTGTCCACAAAGACGATCTGCCGCGTCCCCGAATCGAGGATCGCCTCGGAGGGGACCGCCAGCCGTCGCCCAAGCGCCACCTTCAATTCGATGTCGGCAAACATCCCCGGCTTGAGCCTCACGGCACCCGTATTGGGGAGTTCCAGCCGGACCTTGGCCGTTCTGGTCTTACTGTCAAGGGACGGATAGAGGTAGATGACCCGTCCCCGGAATATCTGGCCGGGATAGTACGAGAGGCGGATCGAGGCCTGTTCTCCGACCTTGATAAGGGGAAGCTCATACTCGTAGATGTCGGCGTAGACCCAGACCGTGGAGAGATCGGCGATCTTATACAGCACCATCGAGGGCTCTACTCGCATTCCTTCAAACGCCATCTTGTCGACGACGAAGCCGTCGATGGGGGACACGATGGTCAGCGTCTTGGTCGGTTTGCCGCTCTGCTCAAGCTCAGCGATCTGCTCTGAGGTGATGTCCCACAGCAGTAGACGCCGCCGCGCCGCCTCGAGCAGCGAGTTCCCCGCGGCAGCCACCCGGCTAAAGGGGCTTCCGCCGATCTGTTGCTTCGCTTGCAGTGCGAGAAGGTATTCTTCCTGGGTTGACAGCAACTCCGGGCTGTAGATAGTGAAAAGCGGGTCGCCTTTCTTCACCAGCTTTCCGGTAAAGTCCACATAGAGGTGTTCGATCCACCCTTCGATCTTGGTATTGATCTGCTTCAGTTTTCGCTCGTCATACTCGATCCGCCCCACCGTCCGAATGGTCTTCTCCAGAGGCTGATAAGTCGCTTCGGCTATTCTGAGACCGATAAGCTGCTGCTTGACCGGGTCAACCATGATCCCCCCTGAAGGCATGGGCATTCCGGGCATCCCCTGCATCTCCTTGGCAGCCATAGGCTTTTCAGCGGGCATCATGTCCTGTCCCTGCTGAGCAGCTTGGCCACTCGGGGCATTGCCTTGACTGCAGCCGGCGCTCAGCAGGATGAGCGCGACGACTACGAGAGCGTCTCTTCTGTTCTTTATCATTAATGTGTTCCTTCCAGTCTATTGTTATGGGGCGCACGGCTTCGCCGCCCACGGTCACTTCATCACTTTTTCGCTCAATCACTCAAGATATCGCGGCCGACGGCCCGCTCGAGATCAGCCAGGCTCTGCTCGAGTGCCACGAGGGCGCGATAGTAGCCAAGGCGGACATCGCGAAGCGCCCGCTCGGCCTCCAGGAGGCCGGTAAACTCAAGGCGGCCGGTCCGGTAAGCAGCCTCTGCCGACTTCAATGACAACTCCGCCTGGGGTAACAGGCCAGTCTGATACAAGGTCACTGATTTCCGGGCTGCCGTGGCTCTGATCAGATTCTCCCGGACTTCGAGAAACGCGAGGTTTTTCGCCGCCCGGTAGCTCGCCTCAGCCCGAGCGATCTGAGCCGATGCCTCTTCGACCTCTTTGTCGTGCTTAGCGTTCGTCCAGAAGAACGGGATCGTGAGGGTGAGCAATCCCGAATAGGTATTGTGGAAGTTTCCTTGAGGGATATACCAATAGCCGAGGCCGACCGTGAAGTCTGGGTATTTCTGATTTTTGATAGCGAGTTCGTGAGACAGTTCTGCCCGCTTGAGGCCGGAGGACGCCTCTTGAAGCTCTGGACTCGAATCGATGGTCAGTTTGTAGAGGTCCTTCTGCTCAAAGGGCATGGTGGAGGGCTCCCGCTCGATCGTTCGGCCGATGGGGGCATCGGTTGGACGGTTCAGGACTGTGTTGAGCTTGGCCTCAGCGGATTGCCTCGCCTGCTCCGCGGTGATGAGTCGATTGATAAGGTCGCTCTGCTCGACCTGGGCCTTCATCACATCCTGTTGCGTGACCTTGCCAACCGCGTACCTGACCTCGGCTGTCTTAAGGATCCGCTCAAGGAGATCGAGTTGCTCTTGGGTGATCTGGATCTCGCGGTCGGCCATAAACAGATCAGCGTATCCCTTCTTTACGGCGGCAATGATCTCTCGCTCTTTGGCACGGTAGCGAGCCGCTGCCATGGCTTGCTCCTGGGTGGCCACGTCACCCCTGAGTCGAAGCTTGCCTGGGAATGGGAGTCGCTGGCGAAGGTTTACCATATGCGTGCTGGCTTGGTTCACGTTCGTGGGCTGCTTAAATGGGATCGCCCAGCTCTCGATGTCCACCTCCGGATCATCAAGGGAGCGGGCCTGGACGATCCTGGCCTGCGCGGCCTGAACCGCTTTTCGCGCCGCCAGGATCTCGGGATTCGATCTGAGTGCTTCCGCGAGCAACTTGCCGAGATCGGTGCCCGCTTCTAACGTGAGAGTCAGAGATTGCTCAGCAGCGCACGGCGCTGCGGCCAACAGCACGAGCATGACACCGATTGCGAGATGTCCCTTGTAGTGCATCGTTTCCTCCCTGAATAGTCGGAGAGATTCAGCCTAAGCTACCAGTGGTCACTCACCACAATCCGGGCACGGGCAGCGCGTGGAACCAACCTTCGCCGCCTTCCTGCAAGCGTCAGGCGCCTCTTGACGCACGAGGCCGACCTGCGAAGAGAAAAGACAGGCGTCTGGCGCCAAAGGGTCGAGCGCCCGGATCAAGTGTGGTAATGACCGAGTTCGTTTAGGGAGAGTTGAAAGATGTCAGGCGAGTGTAGGAGGGTGGAAGATGGGGCGAACCGCGGAAGCAGGGTTCAGAACGGGGTAAACGGCACGCAGCCCGAGGACAAAGCCATTCGGTTCAACGCCAGCAGCGTACGGAGGGGCTCCGCACAGCATCGGACACATTCCATCCGTCGTCTGTGCGCCCATATCGCGATCCATCATTGTGGCCATCTGAGCATTCGCCATCAAGCCGAAAGGGCAGATACACACGGCGGCAACCATGGCCACAACTACTGCCGCCACTAAAAACACCGCTTTTAGCTTGCTGAATTGTCGCATCCGGCTTGGCCTCCACACGCAGTCAGTCACTGTCAGTATATTAATACTCCCTATATCTCAGCATGTCAACACCACCTATGCGACCCTAATCCTGAGCTAGCCGGAGATTAGGGGCCAGACTTGGCCCTTGACAGGACGTGTGTTAGAGTTGGCTGGCTTCCCACCTTTGAGGAGGTGCCATGGACGAAAACAGTGTTGCAGCGGTGCTCGGTAAGCTGGATTATGAGATCTTTGTCCTGACGGCAGCCCATCAGGACCGATCCAGTGGCCAGATTGTGTGCTGGGTAGTGCCGGCAACCATCGTCCCCCAGATCCCTCGCATTCTGGTCGGGATTGGCCGGACGACCTTTACCCGCGAACTTATTGAGGTTAGCAGAAAGTTTGCACTGAACCTGCTCGGGAAGGATCAATGGCCATTGGTGGCCCACTTCGGCTTCCGGTCCGGCCGAGCCATGGATAAGTTTGCGGCAGTCCCCTCTGAGCGCGGGACGACCGGCAGCCCCATCCTGATAGGGACTGTCGGCTATCTGGAGTGTGAAGTCAGGACAGTATTTGACGCCGGGTCTCACCTCTTTTACCTGGCCGACATCGTCGAAGGAAAGCTCGTGGCCAACCAAAGCCCTCTCTGCCTCCACCACTTGCCGGAACTGTTACCCCAGGAGGATCTCGCCACCATGCGGCGGCTCCTGGAGCAGGACGCCCAGTGTAATCTTCCACTCCTCTAAAAAAGCCGCTACCAGCAACAAGCGTAGCTGCAACTTATGGCTGGTAGCGGCTTTCCGTTTCGCCTCAGACCTCCTAATGGGCGCAGGTGCCCTCCCATCCGGCGTGCTGGCCCTTTGCCTCATGGCGCCATTCGATAAGTTCGTGGAAGATCCCGTCAAAGTACGTCTTAAAGTCGGGAGCCACATCGGCGACAGAAAGGATGCCAAGCAGTTTCTGGCCGTTCTCGACAACAGGGAAGCGCCTGACTTTACGCTGGCCAAAGAGCCGCGCAGCCTCAGCCATCTCGAAATCGGGAGCGATCGTGTACGGATTGCGGATCATGATCTCCTCGATCCGAGTGGTCTTGGGGTCCCACCCCTCGGCGACACACTTGATGGTGATCTCCCGATCGGTCATGAGGCCGAGAAGTCTGCCCTCATTGGAGATCAACACGCACCCTACCCTGTGGTCACGCATCTTACGCGCGACCTCGGCGGCGGTCTCCCATGGTAGAGCCGTCACCAGATCGGTCACCATGCCGTCTCGCACCTTCATCTTATATCCCTCCTTGCAACTGTCGGATAACACAAAAACGGCGGTCTCTTCCCCTCCGACCACCCCGCCTCAGAAACAGTACAGCCCTTCAGGCAGGCGGCAGGACCTGAAGGGCTGTACACGTACCTCGACCTCTTGCGAATCCGAATATTCAGGCATTCCTACTTCCCATACTGCCCCCATGGGCTACCTCCTCTCCATGGGGGACGCTTGCACATTGCCGCCTTCACATTTAATGTAATGACCAGCCTCGTTTATGTCAAGGAAGCGGGCTGTGTAGCCTGCGAGCTTAACAACATGCTACATTGTTCGTGAACGTAGCGTCGGCATAACGAACTTCTCATGACCGCGAGACATCAGCAAAGGGCGGGTGACCGATGAAAAACGATTCTACGATACTCCAGAACGAAGTCAGACGGCTCATGGAACAGCATGGCGTGTCGTTCGAGACGGGGTTTCTCGCAGAGCGGCCCTTGCGGTGGCTGCCGGAGGATGCCGGTCACGCTGAACGGACGAACGATTTCATACAGCTAGACGCGATGGCCTATTTGCTCGAACAGACGATCAGCGAGCGGACGGTCGCTGACTCAGTCAGACGGCTGGAGGTTCCCTGCTGGTCATTCGAGGATCTACCATGGCCGGTGGCCTGTCGCCTGATGTTGATCTACGCCATGTCCACGCACGCCTACTTCCGAGAGATATGCCCCTATGGCAATGTATCGGAACTGATGCAGGATCAGAGTCCGAAGATCCTGCCTGCGCCACTCGCGGTGCCGCTCTGGCGCGCCTCAAGGCGGATCGGTATGGAACCGACGATGTCCTATGGCCTCTACGCCCTCTGGAACTACTACCGCAAAGATCCCAAAAAGCCGGTCAGCTTGGAGAATATTGAATTGATCCACTCCTTCACCGGAACACTGGATGAGCGGTGGTTCGTACGGATTCATCAAGCAGTCGAAACGGCATTTGCGCCCGCGATACCGGAACTGCTTAAAGCCTGCCTGCTCTCGCGCATCGGCGATCCCGACGGTTCGATGCCCTCTTTGCCGAATCTCGGAGAAGAGGCGATCGTCAGTGAGATGATTCAGTATTTGAATAACGCCGCGAAGGCCGCACGGAGCGCCGTTGCGGTGCTCAAGCGGATGCGGGAGCACTGCGACTATGGGACCTACTTCAACCGGGTGCGCCTGTTCTTCACCTTCCCCAACAGCGTGGTGTTCGAAGGCGTGGAGGAACTGGGGGGCAAACCTCAACAAAAGTTAGGGGAGACGGGAGGGCAAACCCCGTTCATGCACTTCCAGCTTGCCGCCGCGGGCATCGACCACGACGACGACCCCTACTTTCCGCGTATGCGAGGGTATATGTCGAAACCGTTCCGGGATCTCATCGAATTCGTCCGGCAGACCTCGAAGATTCGATTATTCGTTTTGGAGCGAAGGCGTAACGAAAGACTCGTGCAGGCGTATAACGCCCTCATTCAGGTCATCCCGCTTGACTGGCGCATCACGCATATACATCTCGTCGAGGACTTTATCGGACGGTTCGGTGAGGGACACGGTACCGGGAAGCCGCCACTGGACTGGCTAAGCGCCCTGCACAGAAAAGCTACGTCGTACCTCATCAACCTATGACTATCTGACAGCACCATGGACCAATTCGCTCGAGACTTGGAATTTCAAGCCCCATATCCTACCTTGGTGGTGCGGGGCCATCAGGCGAGCCATCAGAATCGGCACGGTCCTCTCTTTTGCGGTCCGCAGTCCGATCAACCGCTAACGAGCAGGCGGGTAATCTTTGATAGCTTCGACAAGGGCAACGAGGTCCGGAATGGCAAAAGGCTTGAAAAGCACGAGCGTGGCGCCAGCCTGCTTGGCTTCTTCGGCGAGATTAGGCGCGCTCTGCGCCGTGATCAGAATCGACGGCGGGCGGTTGCTCCCGGCATCCAGGCATCCGAGCAGGGCCAGCCCGTCAAGACGAGGCATACGATAATCGGTGATGAGGAGATCGTACCGTTCGGCCTGCAAGCTGGCCAGCGCCTCCAACCCGTCTTGCGCACAGCTTACGGCGTACCCTATCGAGCTGAAGACCTCAAAAAGTAACTCTCGGATCTCCGGGCTGTCACCTGCGATCAGGATCCGAAACAGTTGGCCGTCATCCCGACTCGGATTGACCATCGCCCCTTTCTCGCCTGCGTCGGGCGTCCTTCGACGCTGGACCCCTCAACAACTCTGTGCCAAAGACTGTAATAGAAGCCCAGGGGTGTCAATACGCATTTCGGCGTATATGGTCTATGCGCTCATCCTGACGCGCTAAAGCAAAAACTGCAGAGTAGACCCTTGAATGGCCCACGCGCTTAACATATGCACACCCCTCTTACCCCGTTGCCTCTGTATCGTGCAGCCGTTCTCGCCACAGCCGTCTACCGGAGGCCTGACGTTGCGCCCTAACTCCTTAATTTAACGGCCTATACCGTCCTTGACTCTGTCGTCCGAACAGTTGGCATCGTAATTGCGAAGTCTTTCAAGCATCAGGTCACCCGAGGCTGGGTGGCTTCAGGACGGCAACGGCGCCGGTTCCCCATGAGGGGCCGGCGTCGTTCTTCTTAAGCAGCGGAGGCAGAGGATGGACGGACGAACAAGGCTCGTCGTTATCGGCAACGGCATGGCCGGGACCAAGGTTGTTCAAGAGATCCTGTCCCGGGATCGTGAACGGTTTCACGTTGTGATGTTCGGCTCGGAGCCATACGGCAACTACGACCGCACCCTCCTCTCGGATGTACTGACCGGTTCCAAGGACGCCAAGCAGATCTTTTTGAACTCCCTCGACTGGTACCGCGATCACAACATCACGTTACATGCAGGGATGCCGGCCACCGCTATCGATCGCGACAACAAGATAGTAAGAGGAGGCGGCATAGAGGAATCATACGATACGCTGATCATCGCTACCGGCAGCCGGGCCTTGGTACCCCCGGTGAAGGCGTTGGAGAAGATCGGCGTCTTCGTCTTTCGAACCCTCGATGACTGTCAGACGATTGAAGCATATGCGAGAGGATGTCGGAGGGCTGCCGTCATGGGCGGCGGTCTGCTGGGTCTGGAGGCTGCGCGGGGTCTGCTCTCCCTCGGGCTCCAGGTCACAGTCGTCGAAATGATGCCGTGGTTGATGGCACAGCAATTGGACGCCGAGGGAGGCGCGCTGCTGCAACGGTCGATGGAGCAGATGGGCGTGCAGACGCTTCTCGGGAAGACCGTGACGCGGGCGCTCGGGGGCAAGCGGCTCACAGGCCTGGAGTTTCAGGATGGTACGACGCTCGACACCGACATGGTGGTGATGAGTTGCGGCATCCGGCCTAACGCCGAGCTTGCCGAAAGATTCGGACTCGCGGTGGATCGGGGGATCGTCGTGAATGACCGGATGCAGACCTCTGATCCGGACATCTACGCTGTCGGTGAGTGCGCTCAGCATCGGGGCAAGCTCTATGGTCTTGTGGCGCCCCTGTACGACCAGGCCAGGGTACTGGCGGAGCACCTGACCGGCGTCTTGTCCAATGGCGGCTACCAGGGTTCAAGGTCCATAACCAAACTGAAAGTAATGGGCATACAGCTTGTCTCGATGGGCGACACGATTCCATCTGACCCTCAAGACGAGGTCGTCAGCTACGTCGAGCCATCGCGGGGCGTTTATAAGAAGATGATCATACGCAACAACCGGCTCGCCGGCGCCACCCTTCTTGGCGAGACGGATACGGCGGGGGTGCTCACCCAAATGTTCCTGCTGAACGCGGAACTTCCGGATCGGCGGGCCGACCTGCTCTTCGGCACCTCCACCGGCGCCCCGATCCTCTCGGTGTTTGACCTGCCCGATCACGCTCAGATCTGTCACTGTCACGGGGTCACCAAAGGTCAGATCAAGGAGGCGATCGAGTTCGGCAAGTGCCGATCAGTCTCGCAGATCGGGGCCAGCACGAGGGCCGGCACAAGTTGCGGCGGCTGCAAGAAGCTCCTCGAGCAGTTCCTCGAGGTCTATGCCGGAGAGGTGGCGCTCGACCCCGCCGAACACTGGTATGTGCCGAGTCTCCCGATGACCAGGCCCGAGCTGGTGGCCGCCATCAAGGCCAAAGGCATCAAGAGTGTCAGCGCGCTCTTCCGTGAGCTCAACGGCGGACGAGAGGAACCGAGCCATAAAGCGGCCCTGGCGTCGCTTCTCAAGACCATCTGGGCCGGGGAGTATGAAGACGAACGCGATGCGCGGTTCATCAACGACCGGGTCCACGCCAACATCCAGAAGGACGGGACGTTCTCGGTCGTGCCGCGAATCTACGGCGGCGTCACCTCGCCGGCGGAGCTTCGACGCATCGCCGATGTGGCGGAGAGGTACCAGGTTCCGGCGATCAAGCTGACCGGTGGCCAGCGGATCGCGCTGGCGGGCGTGAGGAAGGAGCAACTTCCGCACGTCTGGAAAGATCTTGGAATGGCCAGCGGTCACGCCTACACCAAGGCGGTCCGTTCGTGTAAAACTTGCGTGGGATCGCTCTTTTGCCGATTCGGCCTCGGCGATTCCATCGCGCTGGGGATCAAGATCGAAAAGCGGTTTCATGGTATCGAGACTCCGCACAAGATGAAGCTCGCTGCGGTGGGCTGTCCGAGGAACTGCGCCGAGTCTACCGTCAAAGACCTTGGAGCCGTCGCCATCGAGGGCGGTTGGCAGGTCTACGTGGGCGGCGGCGCCGGGACCCGGGTGCGCGCCGCAGACCTCCTGTGCACAGTGAAGACTCACGAAGAGGTTCTGACATACATGGGCCGTTTCATCCAGTACTACCGCGAGCATGGCAAGTACATGGAGCGGGCGTATGGACTTGTGGAACGCGTCGGCATTGACGAGCTACGCGAGCTGCTCGTCAAGGATGTGGAAGGGATCGGTGCGCGGTTGGATGCCGAGATCGAACGGGCGGTCGAGGCCCGCACAGATCCCTGGGCCGAGGCGGATGCACCTGTGTACCCGGCCCAGTTCGGCGGACCCGTACTTGTGGAACTGAAGAGGTGAAGCATGGAGATGAAGCACGCCTCACTGGAGATCGTTGTGCCGCTTGGTCCGGTCGATGCGATCCCGCTCGGCCAGGGCTGTACCTACGTCGTAGACGGCTGCCCCATCGCCGTATTCCGTCAGCGCGATGGGCAGCTATTCGCCACGAAAAACGCGTGTCCGCATCGAGGGGGCCCGCTGGCAGACGGCATCATCGGGGGTGGGAAGGTGATCTGCCCTCTTCACGGCCGACAGTTCGATCTGAAGACGGGGGCATCGGTTGACGGGGACTACGCTGTTCAGACCTATCCGGTTCGCGTGGAAGGAGGCGAGATCATCCTCACGCTCGCCTGACAGAAGAGCGGGGGCCGTCGACTCAACGATATTGCCGGTAGCGGAAGGGAGGGGCCGATGCGATCACTTCTGTCCTGACCGCTCACGATCGTTGCGCTGCACTTTTCTGGAAATGGTTTGCTTCAGCCGTCTCGTCTCATGCTGGAATCGAACCAGCAACCTCTTAGCCCAAACGAACTCTGTGGCCAGGATTGCCAGACCAAGCGGGATAACGAGCGTGGCGGGTCCGGGGAGCACAATGAGGACGATACCGATCAGCAGCACAGTGAAGCCCACGACGATAACGACGACACGCTTCGCCTGTCTGAAAGTGCTGATCATGAAACCGTGCATCAGCCGACGCCACTCCTCATGACAACAAGTCGTCTCCGGTCAGCCGTCTCAACGCTTCCTGGTACTTGGCATAAGTTCGTTCGACGATCTCCTTAGGCAGCTCCGGTCCCGGCTCCTGCATTCCCCAAGCGATCGACTTCAGGTAGTCCCGTACAAACTGTTTATCGAAGCTCGGCTGGGATCGGCCCGGCGCATAGGTATCGCATGGCCAGAAGCGGGACGAGTCAGGGGTGAGAACCTCGTCGATCAGGATAAGATTGCCATCCAGTAACCCAAACTCGAATTTCGTGTCGGCGATAATAATTCCCCGTTCCACAGCATACGCCCGGGCCCGCTCATACAGCACCAGACTCAGCCCTCGGACACGCTCACCCAACTCCGTACCGAGCTGGGCAGACGCCTCATCAAACGTGATGTTGACATCGTGTGCCCCCTGCTCCGCCTTCGTTGAAGGGGTGAAGAGGGGCGAATCGAGGCGGCACGACTCCGGTAACCCCGCCGGAAGCGGGATACCCGAAACAGCCCCCGTCTTTTGGTACTCCGCCCAGCCCGAGCCGGAAAGGTAACCGCGAACAATGCACTCGATGGGGAGAGGCTTCGTCTTTTTGACCAGCATGCTCCGTCCCTGAAGCATCTCGCGGTAGGGGTGGCACGCTGGTGGGAAGGCATCCACCTCGGTGGTGAGCAGGTGATTGCACACCAGGTCCGCGGTCAAGCGAAACCAGAACGCGGAGAGGGCTGTAAGGACCCTCCCCTTTCCCGGAATGCCCGTTGGCAGGACTACGTCGAACGCTGAGATCCGATCTGTGGCCACCAGCAGCAGACGATCGCCGAAGTCGTAGATATCCCGGACCTTCCCCCTTGCGTAAAGGGCGAGTTCGGGACACTCTGTTTTCAGCACAACCGGTTGGGTCATATCAATCGAGATATCGTGCGTATTCATAGTTGGCTCAGGAGGCACACTCCTAATAGAAAGGTGCTTTGGTGTGGATGGCTGTCGATCACAAGCCGATATCGTTGGGACTTCCGCTTATCAGCTTCGATGTGACCCAGTGTGCAACGGTCTCGGTATAATGTCAAATAGAGTTAAGTAAGAAAAGTGTCCAATATCTATAGATTTTTCATTATAATATAACCATGACCTTTCATCAGCTTCGCGTCTTTCTGGCGGTCGCCAGGCGCCAGAGCTACTCCCGCGCGGCCGAGGAGCTTTTCCTGTCCCAGCCCGCCGTCTCGGCGCAGGTTCGGGAGCTGGAGCGGGCCCTCGATGCGACCTTCTTCGAACGGGTCGGTCGGACCATTGTCTTGACCGAGGCGGGCAAAGAACTCCTGGCCTACGCCGAAAGGATCTGCGCGCTGACCGACGAAGCCAGGCTGGCGATGCAAGAGCTCGACGGCCTGAAGCGCGGACGGATTGCCCTTGCCGCCGTCAGCACAGCGGGCGCCTATGTCCTGCCTTCATTGCTCGGGGCATTTCAGAAGCGACACCCCGGCATCGGTATCAACCTGGAGGTCACCAACCGCGCGCTGGTACGAGATCGCCTCTTGCACAATGAGGTTGACCTCGTCGTCATGGGGCGTCCTCCCGAGGAAGTTCCGCATGTCGCCGAGCCGTTTCTCTCTGACGAGATCGTCGTCGTCGCCGCCCCATCTCATCCGCTCGCAACAGCGAGGCGAATTCCGGTGGATCGCCTGGCCCAAGAGGTCTTTATCGCGCGCGAGGTCGGCTCAGGAACCCGTCTCAATGCCGATGAATTTTTTCGCCAGCAAGGAGTGAAGCTCAGGGTTGGGTTGGAGCTGGGAGATAACAGCGCTGTGAAGGAGGCGGTGGCCGCGGGGCTCGGGATTGCCCTTCTATCCCGTCATGTCCTACGTATGGAACTGGCGCTCAAGCGCCTGGTGGTGCTGGATGTTCAGGGGCTTCCCCTGCGGCGGCAGTGGTTCGTGGTCCACCGCGAAGACAAGCATCTCAGTCGGGCGGCGATCGCCTTCAAAGCGTTCCTCCTCACCTCGGCCGAGGCGGTATTGGCATCTCCAGGTCAGCCGCATCCCATCAAAGGTCGCACGCGACGCTGAATTACCGCGCGAGCGGTATTTCGCGGTCCGGGGAAGACCTTCACCCTTTCGTTTTCTCTTCATCGCTGCGGGCAGGCGTGATGCCGAGCTCACGGAGTTTCTTTCGGAGCGTGTTGCGATTGATCCCGAGCAACTCAGCCGCCCGAAGCTGGTTCCCGCCGGTCTTCTCCAGGACGCGCAGAAGAAGAGGCCGCTCCAGCGCGGCGAGGAAGTACGCATAGATCTGCCCGTCTCGTTCCTGTTGCACACGGAACAGCTCGCCCGCAATCCCTTGAGACAGCAACCGTTCGAAGGAGGAGCCGCCACCAGCGGCGCCCAGTTCCTCTGCGTGCAGGAGAGCGGCAGGCAGATGCTCCGGCAGGATGAGAGAGGTCGGAGCAAGCACGCAAGCCCTTTTTACAGCATTCTCCAGCTCGCGGACATTTCCGGGCCAGCGATACGCAAGCATCAGCTCAAGCGTCTCTGGCGGCAGGGTCTTTGGCTCCTGCCTCTGCTCTTCCGCAAACCGATGCAGGAAGTGGTTCACAAGCAAAGGGATATCTTCGATCCGCTCTCGAAGGGGCGGAAGATTGATGGTGACGACGTTCAGGCGATAGTAGAGATCTTCTCGAAAGCTCTTCTGTGCGACGGCAGCTTCGAGTTTTTGATTCGTGGCGGCGATAACCCTTACATCGGCAGAGAGCGACCGTTCGCCCCCTACCCGCTCAAACTGCCGTTCTTGGAGCACACGCAGGATTTTGGCCTGCAGGCCGATATCCATATCTCCGATCTCATCGAGGAAGATCGTCCCGCCCTCCGCGAGCTCGAACTTGCCGCGCCGAAGGGCGCTGGCTCCTGTAAAGGCGCCCCGCTCGTGACCGAACAGCTCGCTCTCGAGCAGCTCACGAGGGATGGCCGCGCAGTTGACGGCCACAAACGGACGCGCAGAGCGCCGGCTGTTGTAATGAATCGCTTTCGCCAGCAGTTCCTTCCCGGTGCCGCTCTCGCCCCTGACGAGAACGGTCAGGTCGCTGGCGGCCATCTTCCCCACCAGCTTGAAGATCTGTTGCATGGCCGGACAGAGGCCGACCACTCCTCCGAAGTCAAAGGGCCGGCCGCCGAGGGCCTCCATCTGCGCCACCCGCTCAGTCAGCTCACGGATCTCAAAGACTCGCTGCACCAGAATCGTGAGTTCGCCGAAGTCAAACGGCTTAGTAATGTAATCATAGGCCCCGCGCTTCATCGCCTGGACCGCAGCCTGGAGTGTGCCGAATGCGGTCATAATGATGACGGGAAGCCCCGGACGGGCCTCTTTAATCTTACTGAGGGTTTCCAGCCCCTCTGCGCCCGGCATCTTGATATCCATAAGGACAAGGTCGATGCCCGGGTCTGTAGCCAGCTTGAGCCCCTCGATCCCATCGGCGGCCAGTACAACCCGATACCCCTCGCGCTCAAGCGCCTTGCGGAGGGCCCAACGGATGCTTTCTTCGTCATCAACGACGAGGATCTGTCGTGTCTGAATCATGCCCTGAAGTCCTGCGCAGTCCGATGAGGTTCATCGTGAGATGAGACCGCTTCGGGTTGTTTCGCAAGGGGCAGCCATACTCGAAACCTGCTGCCCCTGCCCGGTGAGCTTGTCGCCTCCATGGCTCCGCCATGGTCTTCCACAATCCGGAGGCAGATGGCCAGCCCCAACCCGGTCCCCCTTTCTTTTGTGGTGAAGAACGGGGTGAACAGGTGGCGCTCAATCTCGGGATCGAACCCGCTCCCCTGATCGATAATCTCGGCCACGGCCACCGACCGGCCCCCGCAGCGTTTGGCAGATCGCTCATACCGCGTCCGAACGGTAAGATCTCCTCCGCCCGGCATCGCCTCGACCCCATTACGGATCAGGTTCAGAAACAGTTGCCGGATTTCAGAGGGATCAGCGAGGATTTCAGGGAGCTGCGGGTCGTACTGACGCTGAACCGTGACATTGGCAGCGCCCAACGGCGCCCGCTCTAAAAAGAAGAGATCATCGAGGATTTCGTGCAGGTTACACGAGCGAAGGACCGGACCGCGAGGTGTGGCAAAAGACAGCAGCCGCTCAACAATCGCGCCGAGCCGATCAACCTCTTTTACAATCACCAAAGTGTATTCTTTCAGAACGGGAGGAAAGTCAGGCTCGCCCTCGAGTAACTGCGCCGCCCCCCTGAGGCCGGCCAGCGGGTTGCGGATCTCATGAGCCACCCCTGCGGCTACCGTCCCGAGAGCCGCCAAGCGGTCTGATCGCTGCAGACGCTCCTCAAGTTCCCTGATCCCGGTCTGGTCCCGGAGCACCAGGACGGTGCCCCGCGCCTGACCCGTGCCATCGCTGATGAGGGAGGACACGGCGCTGATGACCACCTGCGAGCCGTCCTGCCTCGTCAGTCTGGCATCGAAATCGGCATGTGTCCGGCCGCTCTCCATGGTCTTCCGTACCAACTCCTGCAGCGAGCGATCATTCGGAAATATCTGCTCAAAGGGCCTTCCGTACAATACCTGCGCCGACACTCCGGTCAGCTCCTCTGCTGCTTGATTGATTGAGCGGATACGTCCATCCGATTCGACGATGATAATACCGTCTTGCAGGCTTCCCAGCAGATCCTCATAATAGGCCCGCATCGACTCGATAGAGATACTGAGTTCCTCGCAACGGCGCCTGAGTTCTTTCCACTCCGCCGCACTGGGTTTGGCCTGTTTTTCAGACCTCGCCGGCATACTGCAACCTCTTTGGTAATGTCGTGGTCTTGACTGGTCGAATGAGCAAAGCGGTCGAGAGGAACGCGGTGATAGGAGAGCATAGACCGAGGCCCCTGAGCGCGGCCCCGTCGAGGAGTCAGAACACCGGGGATTCTTCCGAGTCTACCTGCCGGCGATGTAAAAAGGACAATGCGGGCTGTTACCGCCCTGCGCGGTAACCTAGGATTTGCGATGAAGCTTCTGCTCGTGCGCCCGCTGGCTGTTGACGATCCAGTCCTCGATGGCCTCTTTCTTGAATCGCCAGACGTTTCCTAATTTCCAAGCCGGGAGCGTCCCTTCCCGCGCCATCCGGTAGATCGTCGACTTGTTGAGCCGGAGGAAGCGAGCGACCTCCTCCAGGGTCATGATCGTTGGCCGTCGCTCCTGCTTCTGCATTCCCCGTCCCCCCTTCATCGATTGACTCCGCAGGCTCCGTTGCCTGCCGCTGCCGTCATTGGCAGTTGTTGGTTAATGGGTCCACCCCGATCTATCTTTGACATCACAGCGCGTAACTCTAAATGGCAAATATTGGCCTTGTCAAGTATTTTCTAACAATCCGGCCATCGCTGCGCGAATTTAGCCTACAAATTCAAGACGGCCGCCCACTCGAACAGATGGGTCACAACAAACTGCATCAAGGGCGATCGCGCAGGTCTTACTCCACGACGACGTTGGTCGTAGTGCGGAGCACCCCCGAAACTGCCTGAATCTTTGAGATGATCGTGATCCCCAACGCGTTGATATCCGGCCCCTCCACAAAGGCAATGACATCGTGTGGACCGGTTACGGCATGAGAGAGCTTTACCCCGGGAATACCGGATAACTGCTTGGCCACGTCTTTGGACCGACCTGCCGAGCACTCAAGGAAGACGAACGCGGACACCGCCACTCTAACCCTCCTTGGCTTGGGACGATGGGTATCACACCCTCGCCTGAATAGGACGCGCAGCTACACATCCCTACGCCCCTATAGTTCATCTAGCACCTTCCAAGCCAGACTGCAACAAAAAAATGCCGTCCGGCACACTTTGTCGCCCCCCTACTCCACGCTATACAATAGCGCTATGACTCTTGACATGAAGGCGGTCTTCATGCGACTGTCCGGGTACGACAACTCTATCACCGCTACACGACATGAATCTGTGGGAGGCGTATCCGTGATACCGCCGGATCAATATGCTCTTCGCGCACTGATTGCACAGTTTCCACGGGAGCGGACGTGGCTCCTGCCGGCACTGCAAGCGGCGCAAGGGGCCGAGGGCTGGCTGAGTCCGGAGAGCCTCGTGGCGGTGGCTCTCCACCTCCGGGTCCCCAAGAGCGAGGTGTACGGAGTTGCCACCCAGTACCCGGAGTTTCGCCTTGTCAAGCCGGGCGCCCGCTTGATTCGCGTCTGTACCGGTACGAGCTGTCGCATTCAAGGTGGTCTGACGCTGCTCCACACCCTGCAGGATCGTCTTGGACTTAGAGCCGGCGAGACGTCGCCGGATCAAAGCGTCACCCTCGAAGAGGCCGATTGCCTCTTCAGGTGTTCGATGGCCCCTGTCGTCGAGGTAGATCATCGCTGTTATGGACGAGTCGGCACAGATCAACTCGACAGACTATTCGATCCTGCCGCTTCTCGGATATCGCTCGTCTCCGTCCCGGCCCTGTTGAAGCCAAGCAGCGATACTCCTGTAGCTGCCCTCGAACAGCTTGTCACACAATCGCTCACCCGTCAGCCTTCAGCACTCAGGCTCATTGTCGGTGTGGGGAGTTGCAGCGCATCGGTCGGGGCCGACCTCCTTATGGAAAGGCTGACAGAGGAGGTAAAGCATCAAGGGCTGTCCGCGACCGTCATGGAGGGCGGCTGCAACGGCATGTGCTATGCCGCTCCCGTTGTAGAACTGTACCGATCCGGCTGGCCGAGAATGACGCTCAAGGCTATGAATGTCGATAATGTCATTCCCTTGGTCTCGGCGCTGAAGGAGGATCGACTCCCCACAGGACTTAATGCGGTGGCCTGGCAGGAATCGTCCTGGCGCGAGATCTCCGGTCTCGCTCACGAGCCGTTCCTGAGCGGCCAGCATCGAGCTGTTCTCGACCGCTGTGGAGTGGTCGATGCGAACGATCTGGCCGACGCCTTGCGTCACGGGAGCTATGCGGGATTCGCTCGCTCCCTCCAACAGGGCGACGCGGTCGCCGTCATCAACGAGGTCAAAGCGTCCGGCCTTGCCGGACGGGGTGGCGCGTACTTCGGAGCCGCGCATAAATGGGAGGCCTGCCGCAATGCGGCAGGACCCCTCAAGTATCTCGTGATCAACGGCGAAGAGGGTGAGCCCGGTATTTTCAAGGACCGCCACCTGATGGAGGGTGATCCCCATCGGCTGTTGGAAGGTATCCTGTTGGCGGCCTTCGCCTCCGGAGTCAACCGCGGCATACTCTTCATCAACGGTGAGGCCGACCTCGCAGCGCGTCGAATGGAGAACGCGCTTCGATCGGCTGAGGCGGCCGGACTGCTCGGCGAGCAAATCCTTGGAAGCGATTTCTCCTTTCACCTGGAGCTTCGTCGTGGTGCAGGCGGCTTTATCCTCGGGGAAGAGACGGCGCTCATGGAAGCCATCGAAGGCAGGCGCGCCATGCCTCGCCCCAAGCCCCCGTTCCCGGTGGAGGCGGGGCTATGGGGGAAGCCGACGGTGATCAACAACGTGGAAACCCTCGCAGCGGTACCGCTGATCGTCAGTCGAGGCGCCGCGTGGTTTGCCGCCATCGGTGGAGGACGGGGAACTAAGCTGTTCGGCCTCTCCGGCCACCTCGCCCGACCGGGGATCGTGGAGGCGCCGATGGGCGTCACGCTCCGTCATTTGTGTGAAGCGATTGGCGGAGGAAGTGGAGATGGACGACCACTGAAGGCGGCGCTCGTCGGTGGACCATCCGGCGTTATCGTCCACCCCAGTCGGTTCGATGAGCCGCTGGTTCCAGGCGGAACGATCTCGCCTGGAAGCGGGGGTGTGGTCGCCCTCGGCGAGAGCGCTTCAATCGGCGATGTCACTCGGACGCTCCTTGCCTTCAATGCGCGGGAGTCGTGCGGCAAATGCACGCCATGTCGAGAGGGAACAGGTCGCCTGCTCGCGCTCCTTCAGCAGCCTCAGAACTCCGGCCAGCGGCAAGAGATCGAGGAACTGGCCCAGGTGGTACGGCTGGCCTCGCTGTGCGGCCTCGGTCAATCGGCGCCCCTGTCCCTCCTCTCAGCGGTTGATCAGTTTCCTCAAGAGATGCTCTCAACCCCGCCTGATATCATTGGAAAGGGATGAAGATGGGCGATACGGTCGTCAGCCTGACCATCGACGGAACCAGGGTAGCGGTCCAACCCGGCGCTACAGTCCTCGACGCCGTCAACCGACTTGGCATCCCGCTTCCACAGCTATGTAAGGACCCGGATCGGCCTGCCCTCGGCGCCTGCCGGACCTGCCTAGTCAAGGTCGAAGGGATGCGCGGCTTCCCCGCTTCCTGCCACCTGCCTGCCCGCGACGGGATGGTGGTCTCGACCAACGATCCCGTTCTCACACGGATCCGAAGCGGGGTCCTTGACCTCACGTGCGGTATGGCGACCCCCTCGTTCGATCGGCCCGGGTTTGGTCAGCTCTCCGATGCCTGCGCCAGACTCGGGCTCTTCCACCGCCACCATATGCCATGGCGACACGCGCCTGTAGACGATACCAAATCGTTCTTCGTCCTCGATCGGGACGCCTGCATCCTCTGCGGCCGCTGCACCGTCGCCTGCGATGACGTCCAGCAGATCGGCGCTATCGCCCTGTTGGGGCGCAGCAGCCGAATGAAGGTGGGGGTCTCCGGCGATGGCTCGCTCGCCTCCTCCGTCTGTACCTCATGCGGGCAGTGCGTCGCCACCTGTCCAACGGGGGCCTTCCGGCCCAAGGAAGCACCCACGTCTATCGTGCGAGAAGTCGAGACGACCTGCCCGTACTGCGGCGTCGGCTGCGGCATACGCCTTCGCGTTCGCGCCGACGGACGCCTCGCGCTGATGGCCGACGACGTCCCCACGAATCGATCGAGTCTCGGCATGCTCTGTGTCAAGGGGCGATTCGGGACAGGGTTCGTCCACGCTGCAGACCGGATCACTCGGCCCATGGTGCGGCGCAATGGGAGCTGGCGTCCGGTATCCTGGGACGAAGCGCTCGATGCGGCGGTGGAGGGCCTGGTCAGACATCGCGGACGCTTCGGAGCACTGGCCTCAGCGAAGGGAACTAACGAGGAGAGCTATATCGTCCAGAAGTTCGTTCGGACGGTGATAGGCACCAACAACATTGATCACTGCGCCCGCCTCTGTCATTCGCCCTCGGTCGTGGCGATGCTGCGCTCATTGGGCTCTGGGGCTACGTCAAACTCCTACGACGATTACGAGGGGTCTGGCTGCCTCATGGTCGTCGGATCGGATCCGTCGTCGAACCATCCGGTGATCGCCATCCGTCTTCGCCAGGCCGTGAGCCGTGGCGCCAGGCTCATCGTCGTGAACCCGAAGCGGATCGAGCTGTGCGGCCAGGCAGACCTCTGGCTGCGGCAGCGGCCGGGGACCGACGTCACCCTCTTTAACGCGATGGCGCGGGTGATCATCGATGAAGGATTGGCCAACCTTGAGTTTGTGCGGAACCGGACCGAAGGGTTCGACGCGTGGCGGAAGGCGCTGGAACCGTATACACTGCAGGTCGCCGAACAGGTTACCGGCGTCCCGCAGGAGCAGATCGTTCAGGCCGCCCGCTGGTACGCGAAGCCCGCCATCTCAGGCTCATGCCTGCTCTGGGGGATGGGGATCACCCAGCATACGAATGGGACGGCCAACGCCCATGCCCTGCTGAACCTCTCCCTTGTCGCCGGACAGATGGGATTTCCCGGTTCCGGCATCTCGCCGCTTCGAGGCCAGAACAATGTCCAGGGGTGCGGAGACGCCGGATGTCTTCCCACGCACCTTCCCGGTTACCAAACTTACACCCCTGAGGTCTTGGACAAGTACGAGGCGGCCTGGGGCGTCCGACCTTCTGACAGCGCGGGAATGGCCCTCACTGAAATGATAGAAGGATGCCTGAATGGGTCGATCCGCGCCATGTATATGGTCGGCGAGAACCCCCTGCTCACAGAACCCGATCTTCACCATGCGAAGAAGGCGCTCTCCAACCTTGATTGCCTTGTGGTCCAGGAGCTGTTCCTGCACGAGACCGCAGAACTGGCCCACGTGTTCCTACCTACAGCCGCCTTCGCCGAGAAGGAGGGAACGTTCACCAACTCGGAGCGGCGCGTCCAGCGGGTCAGAAAGGCGCTCGATCCACCTGGAGAGGCCAGGCCGGATTGGTGGATTACCTCTGAGCTGGCCAGGCGGGTTGCTGATAAACTCGGCCTGCCATGTTCGGGATTTCACTATACTCACCCGGCTGAGATCTTCGATGAGATGGCGAGGCTGGTCCCGTTTCTCGCTGGAATCTCCTATGATCGATTGGACCGCGAGGGAGGGATTCAATGGCCCTGTCCTACATCGGACCACCCGGGCACCCGCTTGCTGTATGCTGAGTCGTTCCCCATCGGAAAGGCGAAATTTGTCCCCGTGGTGCAAACGGCTGAGGCTGCCGAACTACCAGACCGCGATTACCCGTTTCTCTTGAACACCGGTCGCATCCTGTACCACTGGCACGGCGGGACGCTCACCCGCCGCGTTCAAGGGCTACTCGAACTGGCGCCACGACTCGAAGTCGCCATCAACCCGGCGGATGCTCAGCGACTCGGCCTCGAAGAGGGAACGCCGGTTCGACTCACCTCCCGTCGTGGCGAACTGACCGGGTTCGCCCAGCCAACCGACGCCGTCAGACCTGGAGAGATTTTCATCCCATTCGTGAAGCTTGCCGAATCGGGCGCCAACATCCTGACCAACTCGGCCCTCGATCCCCTCGCCAAGATCCCCGAATACAAAGTCTGCGCCGTCGCCATCGAACGGATCGGTTAGTAAGCGCCAATCAGACGGTGGCGCGGCTCGACACGCCACGCCTCAGCGACACTTGACGCCTTTCCGCTTATGCTCTACGATGTATAGCACAAAGGAGGTGGGCTCGATGGCCGGCTCGGTACTCCCGATCCGCTTAGACCCTGTACTGAAGAAACGCCTCACGGCCAAGGCCAAGGCCAAGGCTGAGGGGCGGAGTGTGTCGGAACAGGTTCGTTACTACGCCCTTCTGGCTATGATCGCAGAGGAGAACCCGGATCTACCACTCTCCATGATCCAGGACATCCTGGAGGGAGATGAACAGGCAAAGCAAGGGCTCCTGGAACCGTACCCCTGGGGAGTGCTGTGACCTGGGTGCCGGTGGTCAGCCCCTCTTCCACCGGCGGAAGAAAAAAGCCTCAAGGTCCTTGCAAGAGGCTATCGATGCCGCAGTCCGGATGATCCTCACTGATCCCCTGATCGGCACGCCGAAGGTCGGTGCGTTAAAAGGAGTGCGAGTTTTCAAGTTAATACACGAAGGGTTGGAATACCTGGTGGCCTATCGATCGGCGGTGCGAGAACGGCAGATCCGATTTCTGGCCGTTGGTCCTCATGAGAATTTCTACCGTGACCTCCAACGTAGGGCCACAGTGAGATGAGTCACACCGGACCGGGACATCACCACGATCTCCAGGCGATTGCACGCCGGTCAAGTTCACGGAACCGTTCCTGCCAGTCTCAAAACTCGCTATACAGACTCGGCTCGAATAGAAGCAGTTGCTCCAAGACGTAGCTTTTGGGATGAGTCCGGATCCGAAAATTCAAGACCCCCTTCAATGCGTTCTCCGTTGTGTAATATCTCGAGGAGCCTAGCCCTCGTTGAGTTGTTCACTGTGTGGGTGGGGGTGAGAGTTGCACCTTCGCCCAGAAGCTCAGCGGCTCTGGCCGATCGTCACGAGCCCTCGCTCTGCCAGGCCCTCGCCCTTCACGCGCTCCTCCCCCTGAGGATCCTGTACCGCGTCTTCCCCAACCACCACCGCGCATCCCTCCCCCACGCCGCTCGCCTTGCCCGACCTTCGACTCGAACTTTCCTATCTCAATACCAAGCTTCATAGTTGAAGCCGCACCTGTTCCGACTGCGTACGGATGCTCGCTTGATGCCCTCAGAGGAACTTTCAGCTCGTACACCCAAGACCCCTTCGAACTTCCTACT
>JAGWQH010000106.1 GCA_028870115.1 Candidatus Methylomirabilota bacterium | reverse complement strand
GCTATTTGGGACGTCGGATATGTGGAAGGGATGAAGGGCTGCTTTAGAGTGTAGCAGAGGAGCGATCAGGCGAAGCGGATGGCGACTGAACCTTGCGACGCGTGAGCCCACGGTAGTACCCGATAGCGGATCAGTCGCCTCTGCTTCTACGATTTATGCCTTGGCTGCCGATTTCTTTCCGGCTCCTGGAAGGTTCCTCAACCGGATCACCAGCCGAAGGGCCTCGTTAACGGCTTCGTCGGTCCGGAACGCCTTTGCAACGTCGGGAGTCAGCAGAACGAGATTCGTTCCTTCCTGATACCGGTCTGCGTACTTGCCTTGGATACCGCCCTTGAGAAGCTTGCCAAGGTCATATTCGGGTCGAAGTTCGTTAGCCTTTTCGCCTTTGGATCTCGCTTTCATAAGCCTCACGCTCCGCACGGGTTAACTCTCGTGCATTGATAATACGGGTTCGAGTACCACGGTCCGTATGGGCAACGATCAGAAATCGACCCGCCATCGAGGTCCCCACGGTGATGTACCGGTCCTCCTCTTCTGAGTGATCCGGGTCGTACACCGTAATGCTCAGCGGGTCTCGAAAGACGGTGGCCGCCTCCCTGAAAGCAACACCGTGCTTTCGAAGATTCCCCATTGCTTTCGTCGGGTCCCACTCGAAGTCTATCATACTTCAGCTTTGCTGTATTTGAGGAGAACGCGGGGATGAGCCGCCGCGAAGGGAGAACCAGTTAATTAGACGGACGGATAAGTACAGCACAGATTTTTATACACGGTCAAGACGAAAAAATAACTTGATGTACACTATACGGTTTCATTACAACCAACAAATGGCTAATATGCAATTCGTGGAATATCCAATTTGAAATGCCTAATACGCGGTCCGCGGCTGAAGCGCTGAGGGCTGAATCATGAAGATCGACGTCGTCATCAAGGTGGGCGGAAGTCTTGGCCGGTGGGGCGGGCTGGGGAAGCTGCTCGATTCCATCGCGTGGTGGAAGGGCGCCACCAACGTGTTGATGATTCCGGGTGGCGGCGTATTTGCCGATCTGGTGCGGGCAGAGTATCGCCGATTACGGCTTACTGAGCACGCCGCGCACCGGATGGCTATCCTGGCGATGGATCAGTACGGTCTTGAGCTTTGCGACCTCGCCTCACGGGCT
>JAGWQH010000105.1 GCA_028870115.1 Candidatus Methylomirabilota bacterium | reverse complement strand
TTTTTCAAGGCCTTGACCTTCGCAGTCTTTCCGGCCTTGTTGGGCTTGGCCCACGGCGCAAAGGAGTTGTCGACGGGGGGTGTAAGGCGAAAGGGGTTGGTTGCTGTTGTCTGGACCTTTGTCGCCCTCCTTCTGACTGTAAACCTCATGGGCATGATTACTTTATCTAGAAGGGTGGCAGAGACCATCCCCGATCTCCGCCCTCTGATCGAATTACGAAAGATTACGGACCTGATCGGGGAGGACGAGACGATCCACGTTCGAGATGCAGAGGGCACAGAGCTACTTTGGATTACCTACTTTTTACAGGACTCCAACCTTTCTCTCGCTCATTACAGTCCTTACTATCTCTGGCGGGATTGGTCGTTCTATCGAGAGTCTATTGACGCTGATCTAGTCTTGGTCAACAAGAGGACACCCTCAGGCGAAGCGTGGGCCGCAGAGACGGTTTACGAGAACAGTGGATACAAGCTGCTCCGGAAGGATCCGAGGATTATGGTACACTTCGACTTCGCGCACACGGCCCGCCTCTTGGGGACAGGCCAAGCGCTCAAGTTGCGCTTCCTTCAAGGCGGTGTCCTCAGTATTAATGATGGACGGCCTTTCTTGTTGGGAGGTGGCCGGTCAGACCAATCAACCACTCTACGCCTGGGCGCATTCGTCCCGACAGGCTCGACGATTTCGATCAGCTCTTCAGACACACAGGAGAGAATCTCCCCTCCTCAGGATCTTCTTGTTATTGATCGCCCAATTACTCGGCTCCCGATGGAGATGACGTTAACCAATGAGGGGGAAAGGAGTATCCTCATTCCCGGTTGGTTGGAGTTGGTGAGCAGGGAGGGAAGGCTAAAGAACGTATTGGCAACCCAGGGGATATTCGGCCAATTTCGGGAGGAGGTAATCCCAGGCTCCGGCTTCTTTACCGTTAATGGCTGGCATGGGTTAGAGGAGGGGAAGCGGAGGTGGAGCAAGATCGCCGCCCTCTCGGTTTTTCGCAATCCGTTCAAACCGGCCGCCTTGAAAATAGGGGGGATTCTTCCTTCTCAGTCAGGTGGAAAAGCCACTGTCAGCTTGAACGGGCGCGAACTGGGAGAGGTCGTGGACGCGGGGGAATTCACCAGGACATACCTCATCCCTCAGGAGCTTTTGGGCGTATCCTCTTGGGGGGAGTTGGAGGTAAGGATGAATCGGACCTTTTCCCCTCGAGCCCTCAACCTTTCCTCTGATCCGCGCGATCTGGGGATTGCGATCACGGAATTGACCTTATTGGATTTAGAAAGATTTCCCTTGACTAAAACCCTCAAAAAATGATATAATATATTATATGTAATAGCGTATTTTACTTGTACTTGGGAGCGGAGCTGATGAGACAACAACGTATGGTGGTAGCAGTCGGTGCCTTCCTGATCTTCTGGCGAGCCGGAGCATTCGCGGCGGCGGATGAAAAGATTTTAGCAAGAGTGGGAGAGGAGAAAATCACACTCCAGGAGTTTCAGGAGATGCTTCCCGCACTGTCGGCCTTCCGCGCTCAGGGTGATGCTGAGGCAAGGAAGCGCAAGCTCCTGGAAGGCCTGATCAACCAGCGGCTTTTCGCCAGGGAAGCGGTCCGAATGGGCCTGGATCAGGCGCCGCCAGTGAAGGTCAAGCTTAATCAGGCTCGGACGAACATCCTGGCGCAGGAGTATATGAAGTCTCGGGCCCAAGGGGTTTCCATCGGCGATAAGGAGGTTATGGCGTTCTTTGAGGGCCACCAAGGCGAGTTTCAGGGAAAGGGGTTGAAAGAAGTGGAGGGACAGATCAAGGCGAAACTTCTACAAAATAGCATGGGCGATCTTATACAAAAGACGAAAACGGAATTATGGAAGCGGGAGAAAGTGATCATTGATGAGCAACTCCTGAAGGAGGTAGAGGTACCTCAGCGTTCCACGGTCAACCCTTAGCAGCCGGGAGGTACGGTCATGCCTTTCTCAAAAACAACGCTTGCCGGGTTCATTATTGCTGTATTCCTGGGGGGATTCGTGCTGGGGCGGCTGTCGATCGCGCCCGTTCATGCCCAAGGCCTCGTAAGCCCGCTCACTGCAAAAATCACTCAACTTGGTTCCCTTATTGAGCAGATGCAGAAGAACATCGACGAAGTACAGGGAAATCTGAAGGCCCTTCGGGCGGTCAAAGAATCGCTTGCTGCCGGCGCAAGGACCGAGGGGGGTCTGAGGATGCTTCAGGAGGTTCCGAAGCTTCCTGCGCCCGCGAGGTAAAGGCGACTTTTTTTGTTGACATGGCGTCAATCAGAGGCTACTGATGATGCTATGCTGGCTCAAATGGGTGGGGCAAGTGAGCTATCGAAGGGAGGTGGTATCGAGGAGACGCTTATGCCGGTGCGATGGGAATGGTTCTTAGAGGGACGAGGGGAAGGCATGTACTTCAAACAACCTCATAAATGGAGGAGGGGGCCATGAAAAAGGGGTTTACGACCGCAGTGCTGCTTGCCGCGCTCTTGTGGGTTCCCTGTAACTCTGCCTTAGCAGCAAATTATCCGATGTTACCTCAAGACGTCACTCCAGCAGATTTCCCGCCAAATAACACATATGAGTATTTCCCGATTGCTCTCAACGGGTTTTCCGGATTTCAGTGGGTGCTGGCTATTTCGAATTTGACCACTATAAACAACTTAACTGTCACCGTCGATTCGATCTTCTTCTCAGGCGGGTCGATTGGAGGCAGCGTCCAAGTGCTACTACCTGCACTAGGAAGCGTATTTGTCACGCCACCTGCCCCTGGAGTCGGCCTCTCTGTGCCGTGCCCAAGCCCGGGGTGTCAGGTAATCGCGCATCGCGCGCCGAATAACAATGTCTTGTTTTTTGCAGAGCTTATCACTTTCAACCCGGACACTGGCGCCTTCAATATACAGGCACCGTTCTTTTTCACTACTCCGTAGTGTCTTCCGGGAGGTCGGCTTTTGGAGAGGGGCCCGTACTCTGGGCCCCTCTGATCTTTGCATATGCGGACGGGGAGGGGAGCGTGATGAAAAGAGTTTTGTTCGTATCGGCTCTTGTGGCTGTCCTGGCTGCGGCAGATCTCACTTCGGCCCAGCAGCAGCCTCAACCGGGGAGCGAGGTTGGCGGCAAGCCCAAGATGCTGGAGGGGATAGGTGGGGCTGGGGCTTATGGGCCGCTATTGAGTCTCCTTGCCCAGAAATCCAAAGGCCAGGGCGCTCCTCAATCCGGTGACGCGGCATATCCGATGTTTCAACTCTTGGGTCCGGAGATGCGAGCAGGCTTCTGGGCCGATCCCGAGGCGGCAGGGCGTGCCTTGGTTCTCGAAGGTGAGCTGATGGTAAAGATGGGAGAGATCCTGATCCAGCACGGCCGGGCATTGCAAGAGCAGGCTACGGAGAAGAAGGGGAAGTGAATGGTGATGGGTGGATCCGTGACCGCTGAGTGGATAGCGCTGAAGCCGGCAAAGATCGGGTCCGGTTTGATCCTTTTGCTTCAGGCGCTCACGACCCAGCACCGGCTGGACGAAAGCGTGAATGTCGTGATCCTGATCCAGGGAAACCTCACGCCTTCCCTTCAGGAGAAGCTGCAGGAAAAGGGACTGACGGTTCAAGGCATAGTCGGCAGCGTTGTCAGCGGGCGCATTCAGGCTTCTAATATCCCCGCCATAACCGCAATCAACGAGGTCGTTCTCATCGACCTTCCCGAGCTATTCCGGATCACGCCGCCTCCCGTAGAGTTCGGCCCTGCCAGGTGATCGTGTGCGTGATACTGGACGGGTCATTGGGATGCCAGGACAACCGACTACGAATGAGCGGTACCTTTACGCTGTTTGCCTCGGCATGCTCCTGATTGTTTTGGGTGGTTCCTTCCCGATTCAGGCTTGGGGTGGGACGATAGGGGCGGGGCTCGAGTTGATTCGACGGGAGGCCTCGATTCCTCATGGTCCAGGGCTTCAGGCTCTCGCCAGGCACTTCGGCCTTGATCCAGGAAAGCCTCGGGCGGCTGTGCGTGCCCTCGTTCTGATGCGGGAAGGAGGAACGGCGCAACTGGAGGAGGCTGGGTTTGCCATTAAGGGTCACATCGGACATGTCGTTTCTACCGCTGTTCCCCTTGATCGGCTGGAGTCCCTCGCCGGCTTGCCGGACGTTGTGTATGTCGAAGGGGCGACGCGATATCGACCTGTCCTGGATCGCAGCGTCCCGGACACCCGGGCGAATCAGCTCAGGAGCCGCGGGTTGTTTGGAACCTTCAGCGGCATAACAGGGAAGGGAGTTGTCGTCGGGATCATCGATTCCGGACTCGATTGGCGTCATCCGGATTTCCGGCGCCGGGACGGTTCAACGCGAATCAAATTCCTCTGGGACCCCTCTGATCGGAGCTTTGAGGAATCGCAAGGAACGATTGGTTCTCCGCCACCCTTGGGAGGCGCGGGGACCGTGTACACAGAGAGCCAGATCAATGCGGCCCTTAAAGGGCGTGGCAAGGTCAGTGTGCGCGATGAATGCGGCCACGGCACCCATGTCACTGGTGTGGCCGCCGGAAATGGCGGGGTAAGTCAATCGGCATTTTCCGCGGCGACCTTCATTGGAATGGCCCCGGAGGCGGACATTGTGGCCGTCCGGGTCTTCGGCCCCACATGTGAGTTCCTGGACGCCGATGTCGACCTGGTGCAGGCCTTCCAGTTCATCGACCAGAAGGCGGCGGAGATGGGACGCCCCTATGTCATCAATCTGAGCCTGGGTACCCAGGTGGGAGCTCACGATGGGACAGATCTGGACGAGTTGGCCATCGACAGCCTTGTTGGTCCTGGAAAGCCTGGAAAGGCTGTCGCCGTCGCGGCTGGAAACGATGGGGGTAATCCGATCCATGCCAAAGGCTCTTTTGGTCCGGCAGGCGCCCCTAATCAGAGTGTGACCATCAAAGTCTCTCAGTTTGAATCGGCGGCTTCCATCTTCGACTTCTGGTTCGATGGTCGCGACACGTTCACTGCGGTGATCGAGGGAGGTGGTCTCGCCCCTGAGGATATCAGCGATCAGGTGGTGCTCAATCCGGTGAACGGGAGCAAGGAGTTACTGTTCGTGACAAGCAGGGCGCCCTTTTTCACGATCACCATCTCTGGACAGGCTGTGGTGAGCGGCCGCTTTGATGGCTGGATTGATGGCGATGCGACCTTCAGTGATCACGTGGATCTGACGAGCGTGGTTGGTATCCCGGGAACAGCGCGCCACGCCGTCACCGTCGGTGCCCATGTGACGAAGAACCAGTGGACAGACACCCTCGGGAGGACGTGGTCTCTGATCACCAATAGCTCTATTGGAGACTTGGCCTTCTTCTCAAGTCCCGGGCCCAGCCGAGATGGACGGATCAAGCCGGAGCTGACGGCCCCCGGGCGTGTTATCGGCTCCGCCCTTTCGGAGGATACTGATCCAGGCGCCCCCGGGGACACCAGTATCTTTCCTGACCAGCGCTTTGTTCTCCACGACGGCCTTCACGCCATCGGTCAGGGGACAAGTTTCTCTGCCCCCCATGTGGCCGGGGCGGTGGCGCTCCTCTTCCAAAAGAACCCGCGCCTCGACGCCGATCTGGCTCGTGGGATCCTGACCTCTTCGAGCCGGACCGATTTCTTCACAGGGCGAGTCCCGAATGCAAAATGGGGGTTCGGCAAGCTTGACGCCGCCTCTGCTGTCAAGCCGGCGACACCACGAATCGTGCTTTCAACCAACCAGCCTCGTTTTACCCCCGGCGAGACCTTAGCAGTTGCTGTGGCGATTCAAGCCGGCCGTGATCCAAAAGTTATCGACTTCTGGTTCGGGGTCCAGGTGCCCGATGGCACTATCTTCTTCGCCGGACCGGGCTTGCAGACCTTTAGCGCGACCCCAACTCCAGTCGTCTCCTCCGCAAAGGTCGTGGACGTTGGCGGCCAGGTCCTCTCGGTGCAGATCCCGGATAGTTTTCCTCTCGGCACGTATACCTTCTTCGCCCTTGGCGTCGATCCTGGAACCGATCCCATGGACCGCCAACATTGGATCACCAACCTGGCTGCAGTGTCTGTGACGCTGCTCTCGCAGTGAGCCCTTGCCTGGAAGAAAAATCGTTATTGCCCACCTCAGAGAGCTGCATGCCTACCGCGTTCTGATCCAGAGCCTGGTGGTTCGGGATCTGAAGGTTCGCTACCGGGGATCTGTCCTGGGCTTTCTCTGGACATTCCTCAACCCCTTACTCCTGATGGCGACCTATGGGCTGGTCTTTTCCGTGTACATGCGGAACGGGATGGAGAACTACACACCCTTTCTTCTGACAGGGTTACTGCCATGGAGCTGGTTCGCCTCGTCCCTCCTGATGGGGGCAACCTCCATCGTCGAAGGGGGAGGCCTGATCAAGAAGGTCTTCTTTCCTCTCCAGATCCTCCCGACGGTCACTGTCCTGGCCAATACCGTGAACTTTCTCCTGAGTCTTCCGCTTCTCTTCCTTCTCTTCTTCGTGTTTAGGGTCAAAATCGGATGGGCATCCCTGGCTCTTTTCCCTGTCATGGTGATCCAGCTTCTTCTGACGATGGGCCTCGTCTTAATCGTCTCGGCCCTGACACCCCGGTACCGGGATCTCTCCCAGCTTCTTTCTAATCTCCTTATGCTCTGGTTCTTTCTCTCCCCTGTTCTTTACCCGGCTTCTCAGATTCCGGAGCAGTTCCGTTTCACCCTCATCCTTAACCCGATGGCTTCCCCCCTCATTGCCTACCAGGATGGTCTGTTTTATAATAGACTTCCCCACTGGAGGGCCCTGGGGGGGACCGGCCTTGTGGCGGCCATGGTGTACCTGATCGGGATTCGGGTCTTTGACCGTTTCAAAGGCTCTTTTGCCGAAGAGGTGTAGGAAGAGGTGTAGAGTGTGAGAGCCATCGAGGTCGAAAACGTTTCGAAGCAGTTCCGGATGCGGACGGTGGTCTCCCACACCACCTTGAAAACCTCTCTCGTGAACTTTTTCGCAGGTCAGAGCCAACCCAAGCGAGAGTCAAGCTTTCAGGCCCTGAGAGGCGTCACATTGGCCGTCGAACAGGGTCAGACCTTGGGTATCATCGGGTGCAACGGCTCCGGTAAGAGTACGCTGTTGAAACTATTGGCGAGAATTCTCCAACCGGATAGCGGGAGGGTCGAAGTGAATGGTAAGGTCTCCGCGCTCCTCGAGCTGGGGGCCGGCTTTCACCCGGAGTTCACCGGGAGAGAGAATGTCCTTATCAATGGGATCGTCCTCGGTCTTACCAAAAAGGAGGTGAAGAGGCGATTTCCGGAGATCGTCCACTTCGCTGAACTGGAACCTTTTATCGACGAGCCGGTGAGGACCTATTCCTCCGGGATGTACATGCGCCTGGGTTTTGCCGTTGCCGTCCATACGGACCCCGACATCCTCCTGATCGATGAGGTCCTGGCGGTGGGGGATGAGATCTTTCAGAAGAAGTGCGCCGAGAAGATCGTCGAATTTCAGCGGAAAGGAAAGACCATCATCCTTGTCAGCCACGATCTTTCTGCGGCGGAGCGGTGGTGCGATGAGGTGGTCTGGTTAGATGAAGGGGCGGTGCGTGTGCGGGGGACGCCGGAGCAGGTGATCGGACTGTACCTTCAGGCCGTTGCTGACCGAGAGGCAGGTGCCGGGGTGTCGGATCAGGTGCTCGAAGAGGAGATCGAAATTTCCGAGGATGCTCCCCCAGCCCTTACCATCACATCTCCCCAACCTCCCAGTACAAAAGAGGGGGTTTCTGACGAGAGGGAGAGCGAGGAAAGGGGAGGTGGGCGGCGGTGGGGGAGCGGGGAGATCGAGATCGTCTCCGTTCGGCTTCTTGACCAGCATGGTCAGGAGCGGTCCCTGTACCAGAGCGGCGAAGGCGCCACGGTGCAAATTCGCTACCAGGTGCATCACGCGGTGGAGGAGACGGTCTTTGGGTTCGCCATCATCAGGGAGGATGGGCTGTGGTGTTATGGGACTAACACGCAAACTGAGAAGATATCCATTCCCCCTCTTGGTCGAGAAGGTGTGGTAGAGGTCTATCTGAAATCGCTCAACTTGATCGCAGGGCGGTATTGCCTGGATGTGGCTGTCCATCGCGAGGACGGCGCTCCCTACGATTACCACAGCCGTTTGTGTCCGTTCTCGGTCAGTTCGGAGGTGCAGGACGTGGGGGTCTTCCGGGTCCCGCATCGGTGGGCCATCCGGCCTGGGTTGCAGGGGAGGGCTTGACGCCCTCCCCTGCAACGAGCGGCAAGTTGGAAGGAAGATAAAATGGACGAGTTGCAAGAGATCGACGTAGAACAGGTCATGGACCGGATTCGAGAGAATATCCGGAGGAAGCGAACCGGAGAGGAGGGCTTTTGCCCTTCCGCTCAACAGGCAGGGATAAACCCCGCCCCTACGGAACAGGGAATGGGACCCCGCCCCTACGGAACAGGGAATGGGACCCCGCCCCTACAGACCGATGGCCAGATGGCGGCCGATCTTGCCGCCCTTCGCTCCGGCTACGATGTCTATCGCGTACACTTCACTTCTCACCGGAAATTCCTGGGATCCTTTATCGTCATCGTAAAAAAAATCCTTCAGAAGCTCCTCAACCCAATTTTTACGCGGCAGGTCGCCTACAATGCGGCTAACGCCAGGATTGCCGCGCATCTGGAGGAGGAGATTGAGACCATCCGACAGCACGTGCAGCTTCGCCAGGAGCTAAGCGAGCAGCAGGCGAAGGAACTGCAAGCTATCGCGGAGCAGCAGGCGAAGGAACTGCAAGCTATCGCGGAACTGCAGGCGCAGCTTCGGGAAGAGGTCCCGGGGATACTCTCGCAGGAGATTCGGCGGTTGCAGAACGAAGTCCCAACAGGGCATGCTCAGGCCTTTGATGTGGTGCGGAAGCGAGTCTCCGGCGCGGAGCGAAAGCTTCGACGGATCCTCTATCTGTTGACGGATGACCAGGCAGTAGGGAAGGGCTTGATGTCCTCTCGCATAGCGGAAGGACCCACGGCTCAAGTCGAAGCGAAGAAAGTGCCCGACCTATCTCTCGAGCCCGATTTTGACTACTTCGCCTTTGAGGACCGATTCCGAGGGAGTGAGGCCGACGTAAAGGAGCGCCAGCGGAATTATATCGAGTATTTCCTGGGTAAAGGGGACGTGCTGGATATCGGCTGCGGGCGAGGAGAGTTCTTGGAGCTTCTACAGGAGGCTGGGATCAAAGCCAAAGGGGTGGATCTTGATCTGGATATGGCGCTCCACTGCCAGGACAAGGGTTTGGACGTAATTAGGATGGATGCCTTTTCGCACCTTGAATCCCTGGCTGATGAATCCCTCGGGGGCATCTTCGCCGCCCAGGTGATCGAGCACCTGGAGTCAGGTCAGATCATCCATTTGGTAAAGTTATGCCACCGGAAGCTGAAGCCCGGGGGTATTCTGGTTCTGGAGACCCTTAACCCTGAATCCCTGTTTGTCCACTTCAAATGGTTCTGGATGGATCTTACCCACATCCGCTTGATCCATCCCGAGATGCTGAAGTTCCTCTTCGAGTCGGTTGGATTTGATGAGACTGTATCGCGATTCCTCGTTGCCCCGGCAGGCCCTCTGACGATTCCTCCGCTTGAGATTCGAGACTATCCCCATGAAGCGCTATGCCGGTTCAATGACGCGACCGAGTATCTCAACAAGCTGCTTTATGGTAGCTCCGATTATGCGGTGATTGGGAAGAAATAGGGGCTGATGTGGAGTCGAAGACTGTTAGCATCATCATCCTGAACCTCAACGGTGAGAAGATCATCAGAAAATGCCTCGATCATCTATTGAAGCAGACGTATTCCAACTTCGAGATTATTGTGGTCGACAACGGCTCCTCGGACGGAAGCCTTGTCATCCTTGAGGAGTACCTGAGTACTGGGAAAGTCTCCGTGGTCAGTAGCAAAAGGAACCTAGGGGTGCCAAGAGGCCGCAACCTTGGCTTCCTCCATGCCAAGGGAGACATCATTGCCTATATGGATAATGATGGATATGCTGATAAAAACTGGCTCGAGGAAGCCGTCCGGACGCTTGAATCGGATGAGGGGATAGGAGCAGTTGCTTCCACGGTATTTTTCAACAAAAAGAAGATCATCCTGAATGGAGCAGGAGGGACGATAAACTTACAGGGCTACGGGGGGGACTTCTTTTTTAATGCCCCATATGAGTTTGCCCAGTTCCCTTATGAGGTCCTCTACTCTATGGCAATTGGAATGGTGATCCGGAGAAGCGTGATGGATCAATGCGGACCGCTCGACCCTCTTCCCATCAAATGGTACGAGGACACAGAGCTAGGGATCAGGATCTGGAAGCTGGGGTTCCGGGTAGTCGTCTCGCCAAACGCCTGGGTGGATCATGATATAGGCCATTCTGACCAGTTCCTTCCGGATAAGATCTACCTCTGCGAAAAGGCAAGGATCCGAACAGTCCTTAAGTATTATCCCCTGAGCCAGCTACCTTATTGGTTTCTTCGAGAATTCTGTCACTTTCTGCATCATCTCAAATTCCGTTGGAGCATCCCAGTCAAAGCTTGGGCATGGAACCTTTTCCACCTTCCTTCTGCTCTGAAATGGCGTTTGAGATTTACGTTTAAAAGGGGCTCCTTCTGGCATTTAATTCATCCTTCTTGGCGCTTTTTCCCACCGCCTGTTCCTAATAATCTCGCCTTTCAACCTGATCTAAGGCGAGCGGGAAGCCGATTGATCAGTGATGGTACTACTGACCTCTGGCAGTTGAATTTCGGCTGGTACGACTTGGAAAGAGACGGCCTGATCAGCTACCGGTGGATAGAGCCCCAGGCCTCGGCCTTCTTCCACTTCACGTCTCCCATTCGGTCTTTTTCCATTATGCTTCGCACTCCATGGGCACAGCAGGAGGTCAAGGTCGTCCTCCGACGGTTGGGAGAGATCGAGCCAGAGTTAGAGGTTTCCTTCACTGCCTCCTCATCGTGGGAGGAGCGGGTTTGCTCTTTGAACCTGGAGGGAGGGTTTTACGAGCTGATCCTGGTAACCGAAAGAGGTTTTGTGGATCCTTTTCGGAGGACGGTGGGGATAGCGGTTTCCTCCGTCATCTTTTGGTAAGCCTATGAGGGCGTTGCACATCTTTCCCTTCTTTGGTCCTGATCTAATCCATGGAGCTGAGTACCACGAGTACATGCTCTCGAAGAAATTGGTCGAGGTAGGGGTTGAGGTAGATGTACTGACGACCCGGTCAAAGAAGGCTGAACCGACCTCTGCGTTTTCGCTCAAATGGGTTAATGAGTATGACGAGGGGTTCGAGAAGGCGGACGACATCGATATCTACCGTTTTCCTGCTACCTTCTCGATTCCGGCAGCGATGGGCCATGTCATCTCTCGACTGATGTTTAGGCGGTGGCAGCGAGAGGAAGGGCGGTATGGGATCATGATCAAGGGCTCGAAGAATTTGATAGATTACTACTTTCAACGAGCTGTCACTCGTCCCTTCATCTATGACTGGCTGAGCCTCTTGGGGCGTGGTCCTTTTTCCTTCCCCCTCCTTGCCCGTATCATACGATCCATCAAACGCTACGATGTCCTCCTCGTGGGCTTCATGCCCTTCGCCATGATCTGGCAGATAACCCATATCGCCAGGGTGTTCAAGAAGCCTGTTGTGATTCTAGCCTTATTCCATCCCGATGACATTTACCATCATTTTAGGGCCTATTACCGGTGCTTTTCCAAGGCGGATGCGATCCTAGCCCAGACTCCTTATAGCGCTGAACTCTTCAGACGGCTCTTTCCAGGTTCTAAGCCGATCCAAGTTGGGCCTGGAGTAGACGATAAGGTTTTTACAGATCCTGGAATCTCTGGGGAGTGCTTTCGAGCGAAGTACGGTTTGGTGGGAAAGAAGATAATCCTGTTCGTGGGTCGGAAGGAACCTTCCAAGCGCTACGACCTAGCCATCGAGGCTATCGATCTCATCGACGACGAGCGGGTCAAACTGGTCATGGTCGGGAACGATGTGGACAGAAAGCCGATCCTTTCGTCTAACGTCCTCTATCTCGGGAAAGTTCCTCGGGGCGATCTACTCAACGCCTATGATGCCTGTGACGTCTTCCTGCTGCCGTCAGAATACGAAAGCTTTGGCATGGTGTTTCTGGAGGCCTGGATGAGGAAGAAGCCGGTAATTGGGAACGCCTTTTGTAAGTCAGTCGCCTCCGTCATCGAGGATGGAGAGGATGGGTATCTGTGCGCGAGTGCCGAGGAGATAGCTGAAAGAAGCGCGTGGTTGATTTCGAACCCTGCGTTGGCCAAGAGGTTAGGAGAGGCAGGCTATAAGAAAGTAGTAGAGCACCATACATGGGATGTGGTCGGCAGGAATGTCTATGACCTCTACGGCCAGATTGTGGGCGGTTCTTGGCCGGCTTCGAACGCTCAGGCTGAGATGTCCCGGTCGGATTGCATCCACCGCGGGGTGCGTGGTTCTGTGCAAAAATCCTTCTCTAGCGGCAGTGGCCTTGGAAGCACTACAGCCGTTTTACTTCCTCCCACCGCGCAGATCATCCAGTAAGTCGGGGCGGCTACGTTGGATCTTCGCAAGGAGCTGATTGTTGTTGATGATGCTTCGACGGATGGGGCACGAGCCCAAAAAATCTCCTCTCCCCTTTGGGGAGAGGATGAAGGTGAGGGGGGATGCGGACTTTCATGCCCATGGCCGTGCTACCGGCCTATGCGGTATTGGTCAGGAAGGCTTCGCCAGGGAGTGCAGCTATTCGGTATCGACAGGTTTTGACCCATTTTCCCCGGAAACAGCTTCTCGTCCTCGGAGATATCATGGTGGACGAGTATATCTGGGGGAGCGTGTCGCGGCTTTCCCCGGAGGCCCCGGTTCCCGTGGTGGAGGTGAAGGCAGAAAGTTTTCGTCTGGGGGGAGCGGGCATCGTGGCGGCGGGAACCGATCCCTTCCAACCCGCGAATCGGCTCAGCCTCGCGGTGCAGCCTTTCCAGTTCACCCCGTGAAGGAGCGGGTAGATTGGCCGAACCTTCGACAGCCTGGCGGGCCTTGCCCCGCCGAGAGGCAGTGCCAGAATGACCGGAAGGGTTCGATAGCGTCAAGGGTCCTGGTTAGATCGGCGCAGCGGCTGGTTCGGTTTTCGTCCGAATTGAGATTTTTCCACGGCGTGCGTAGGCTCTCTCTTTGTCAAGCCGCATGCTATCCAAGCAATTATCATCTCGCCCCATGAGGAAACCGATCGACGGGAGGGCGCGCGTGGCGGCCTGTGCGGTTCTCATGATGGCACATATCTTCCTGGTAGCCTGCACGGCAGGCAAGGGTCCCCTGCCCAATGTCTCGTCGAGATTGCTCTCGCTCATGCAGGCGGTGGAGGGCACTTCCGCCCAGAGGAATAGGGGGCTCCAGGGAATGAGATCACTTCAGGGAGCTCGCCTGGATGAAGCCGGCCGGCTGGAAGTTATGATCGACATGACGGAGGTTACCGGGGACACCTTAAAGGAGCTGCAGGCTCGTGGGTGCTCCATTGAGATCTACGATCCGGCTCAGCACCTTGTGCAGGCTTGGGTCCCGATGGAGCGACTCCGAGAGGTGGCAGGCCTCCCGTTCGTGAAATTTCTCGACTTACCTAATTACGGTATCACTAATCGATCGGAAGATTGAGGGACCATTAGTGGGAAGAAGCCCCGCAGGAACGGTTGCCCTTACATGTTCTTAAAACGAGGCAGGGACGTAGATGATGAAGCGAAAAGCGGCCTTCATTGCTGTGGTAGCGTTACTGCTGGCGTACGACAAGAGTACGAAGAGTGAAGCCCAGCCATCTGACTGGCTTTTTTCTGGGGGCGGCCTGTCAGCTCCGAACACTCAGATATGGCCTGAGTCCAAAGGCCACCCGAAGATCGCCTCGAGGCTGACGCAGGCGGGGGGCACCGCACCGCTGTCAACACAGCCTGGTCTCACACCCGTCCCCTTGACTGAAAGACTGTCGGGCTTCGCTCGATTCGATCAGCAGGGGAGAGTTGAGGTTTACATCACCCTGGATCACGTGAATGAAAGCGCGCTCAACGCCCTTCGGGATTCTGGGGTGGAGATTGAAATCTATGATGTCTCGCAGCGACTGGTCCAGGGCTGGATTGCGCCGTCTCAAGTGCAGGCCGTCGCGGATCTCCCCAGTGTAACCTTTGTCGATCTTCCGAATTACGGCATGACCTATGCCGGCTCTGTGATGACGCAAGGCGACGCGGTCATCCGGGCCGATCAGGTGCGGGCACAGGGCATCACGGGCAACGGCGTCAAGGTGGGTGTGATCTCCGATGGGGTCAACAGCCTCACCTCCAGCATAGCCTCTGGCGATCTGCCTGCCGCAGGGATTACCATGCCAGCCGCTCCGCTCACTGGGGGCGGCATCTCGCTCGACAGCCCGCTGCCCGGAGGCGCGACGTTTACGGTGACCCCTGTAGGTCGATCAGATCTGACGTCGGGCGCTGAGGGCACGGCGCTGCTTGAGATCATTCATGATATCGCCCCCGATGCCCAATTATTCTTCGCGCCGTTCGGCGGTACGACGCTCGCCGACCAGAGGGCAATCCGGTGGCTGAAATCTCAAGGCGTCAAGGTGATCGCCGACGATATCAGTTTCTTCAATGTTGGGCCTTACGATGGGACGAGTGTGGTTTCCCAGGAGGCGTCCAATGCTGTTGCCGGCGGGGTCTCTTACTTCCATTCGGTCGGCAACTATGCCCAACGCCACTATCGGGGCCTCTTCACCGATACCGATGGGGATACCTTCCATGAGTTCGATGTAAGCCTTGGGCTTCCCCGAGTCGATAATGCGGGTGAGACGCTGAATGTGACCATCCAGCCAGGAGCGATAGCTGCAATCATCTTGCAATGGAATGATCCCTTTGGCGGCTCTACAAATAACTACGATCTGTGCGTCCACTATCCACCCGATGTTCCTGCTTCGCCACTGGGTTGCTCTACAAACCCTCAGACCGGGACTCAAAACCCTACAGAGGCTGGTTTCGTCACAAACAATGGATCCACGCCTGTTACTATCGGGGTGAGCATTCATCGGGTAGGCGGGGCTGCCCCACGAGTGTTTGATCTGTTCATTCTCGGCGGTGTGATGAACGAGTTTGTAGTCCCCGCGGGGAGCGTTCCGAATGGAGGCGACGCTGGGGGCGGCGTCATCTCCGTTGGGGCGGTCAACTGGCAAACACCGAATGCGATCGAATTCTTTAGTTCCCACGGACCTACGAGCGACGGCAGGGTAAAGCCCGAACTTGTCGCTCCGGACGGTGTTACGACCAGTGTTGCCGGATTTACTTCCTTCTTTGGAACCTCTGCCGCCGCTCCCCATGCGGCTGGCGCTGCGGCTCTCGTGCTGGGCGCGAATCCAACATTCACGCCAGCCCAATTGTCAGCCAGACTGACTCAGACGGCTGTGCCCTTGGGTCCCCCGGTCCCCAACAATACCTTCGGCTTCGGACGCATCGACGCCCTCACCGCGGTCCAATTCAAAGATGCTATTTCTGCGTTCGTTACGGGCCTCTATGTACAAGTTCTAGGACGAACGCCCGACCAAGCAGGGCTAGCAGCGTGGGCGGGCTTTCTCAGGGCCAACTGCAACCCTGACGGGTTCCGCACCATCGCCCAGGCCTTCTTCGACTCCGAGGAGTTTCGGACCGTACGGCCGCTGACCCTGACGGGGCTGGTGACGGTGCTGTACCGGACCTTCCTAGAGCGGGATCCCGACTCCAGCGGCCTGGTGTTCTGGGCCGACCAGTTTCGTCAGGAACGTCTCTCCCTGGCCCTGGAGGGGTTCATTCTCTCGGCGGAGTTCCAGAGTCTCTTGCCTGATCGTACGGACCGTGCAGCGGTCACAGCCGTGGTCACCCGGTTCTACACGGAGATCCTCGGGCGAGCCCCCGAACCCGCCGGATTAGCCTTTTGGGTTGATCACATCGTGGCGACAGGGGATCTGGAGGGAGCAGCGGTAGCGTTCTCGGCCTCGCCAGAGTTTGAGGCCCGAGCCTTGACCTTCCGGGACTACGTGACCGTTCTATATCGAACCTTTCTGGGGCGAAACCCCGACCCGGGTGGTCTCGACTTTTGGGAGGGGTTCCTGCGAACTCATCTGCTTGAGATCATCAACGCGGGCTTCATCCCCTCGACGGAGTTTCAGGGCCTGATCCCCACAGTATGTGGGAGCTGAGCGATTCGATTGAGTTAATGAACGCTGGAGCCAGAGGGTTGATCACGAACCTAAAGATCTTTCGCCTTCTGGATCAAGGGGCAGGCCTTCGAATAGTTGGTAGGACCCAGACGAGCGCGCCCTGCTCGTCCATGGTCAAAACATTCAGGTCGGGCATCGGGAAGGGCTTCACATTGGTTGTCACCAAGCTGGCCTGTTGGCAAAAGGCGTCGGCCGTAATCAAGGCACGGAATCGCGCCGGCCTGACGCAACAGCAACTGGCCAGAAGAATGGGGACGACGCAACCCGTTGTCGCCCGGCTGGAAAGCGGGCGCACGCGTCCGTCGATGCGTACACTGGAGCGCCTGGCGGAGGCGACCAGATCGCGCTTGCTGATTCGCTTCGAGCCGCGCGAGGGAAAGAGGCGGGAAGGGTGAGGATTGCGGGATAATAGATGATGGATGTGCTGAACAGGCGATTGAGAGACTTGGCCGAGGCGTTCGCTCAGGGTTTGAGGGCAGATCTGGGAGACGACGTGATCTCGGTCGTGTTGTTCGGCTCGGTGGCTCGAGGGGAAGCGAATCCGTATTCGGATGTTGATCTGTTTGTCGTGGTGAGGAACCTCCCACGGGGGCGCAGGGCGCGTCTGGAACGCGTCCGAGCGGCGGACCAACGGATCGAGAAGCGATTGAAAGAGCTGCGTGGCAAGGAGATTTACAGCGATGTGTGCCCCATCCTACAGACCCCCGAAGAGGCCGTACCCCTTAGGCCCTTTTACCTGGACTTTGTGGAGGATGCGGTTATTCTGTTTGACCCGGATGGCTTTTTCGCGAGCGTTCTCGATCGCCTGAAAAGTCGATTGAAGGAGCTCAGGTCAGTCCGCCGCCGGATGGGCAAAACTCGCTACTGGGACCTCAAACCCGATTTGCGGCCCGGAGAGATTTTTGAACTATGACCAACGCTGATATGGCCAGAAGTTATCTCCGGCAAGCCGAACAGATCCTTCAGGAGGCAAAGGATCTGAATCGACGCAGAGTGTGGAACCTGGTTGTCCGACGCTCGCAGGAAGTGGTTGAGCTGGCTTTGAAGGCGTCGTTGAGGGACATAGGGATTGAAACCTTGAAGACGCATGATGTTGGGCAGTTGCTTAAGGGCCACCAGGAGAAATTTCCCCTCTCCTTTCGGCGACAGATTGAGAGGCTGACGGCGATCTCGCGGAGGTTACGGATGGAGCGCGAGCTCAGTTTCTATGGAGACGAAGAGACAGGGGCCTCGCCCCAGGAACTTTACGGTAGAGAGGATGCGGTCGCCTATCTCAAAGAGGCGAGCCATGTCTTGGATCAATGCCTGGCACTTCTCAAGGACCGTAAGCGAAAGCGTAGTTCGTGACGATGCGCGAAGCCCTGAACGTCTACCGATAATGTGATGAGGATCGGGATCGAGGGGAAGGTTCTGACGCCGGCAATCGGCGGAATCGGGCGCTATGCCGTCAATCTAGTTAAGGCTCTCATTTCGATTTCGGCCCGAGAACAGCTCGATGTGGAGTTCGTGATCTTTACCTCTCCGCAAACCGACCGGGGCGTTCTTAGCGAGCTTCAAGCCAATCCATCCGATCGCTTTCGCCGTGTGAAAAGCACGCTGCTCCGGTCATCTCTTTTTCTGCCGGCCGGTCTGTTCCTTGATGAGATCGATCTCTTTCACGGGCTCGATCAGGCCGGGATCCCCTTTTTTTTCAAGAAAGGGCGGTACGTCGTCACGCTCCACGATGCGATCGCCTGCTTCATGCCTCACACGTTCCCCTTGAAATACCGTCTGGTGCTCAAGACGGCCTTTTCGGCTATCCGAAGGCAGGCAGATCTCATCATCGTTCCCTCTGAATCGGGCAAAGAAGACGCGGTTCGCTATCTCGGAGTGGAACGGGGGCGGATTGCCGTCATCCCGGAGGGGGTCGAGAGAAGGTTTCAGCCATTCGGCGACTCAGGCCGCTTGGAAGCGGTGAGGCAGAAGTATGGCATTTCCCCTGAGTACATCCTGTTTGTCGGCGCCCTGCAGCCGAGGAAGAACATCCCAACGCTCCTTCAAGCCTTTGCCCTTCTCCTCGCTGAAAAGCCGAACCGAGATCTTAAGCTGGTGATCGCTGGAGGAGGCGGGTGGAAACAGCAGGAGATTTTTAACACAGTCAGGTCTCTGGGTCTTGAGGGTCACACATGCTTTCCTGGCTATATCGATGACGAGGACCTCCCGGATCTGTACCGAGGGGCCCGGCTTTTCGTCTACCCCTCCCTCTACGAAGGGTTCGGCCTGCCGATCCTGGAGGCCATGGGGTGCGGCGTCCCGGTCATTACCTCCCACACCTCCGCGATGCCGGAGGTAGCAGGGGAGGCAGCCCTCTTGGTCGATCCAACGGATGCCAACGCCTTGGCAGAAGCCATGGCGTCTGTCTTGGATGACGGGGCGCTGAGGGATGATCTCAGGCGCAAGGGGATGGATCGAGTGCGGCACTTCTCCTGGGAGGCTGTCGCTCGGAAGACTGTGGAAAGTTACCAAGCGCTTTGCGGATAGGATGGATAGGGAAAGGCGATGCAGCGTACAGGGGTGACGGAGGCAGTTCAGAAGGTCGTAGACATGGAGGGATCGCGTTACAGATGAGGATTGGTGTCAACGCCTCTATCATCGATCCCATCCTCAGCGGCCTTGGAACGTATACCGTCCACCTCCTCAGGGAGCTGGTCAAGCTCCATGATGATCTGGTGGTGTACACTTCCTGTCCGGAGGTCTGCGGCATAGGCTCGACCAAAGTCAGGAGGATCAGCCCAAAGGTTCAGCCTTTCCACGGTCGGAAGGGCCACCTCCACCGGCTAGCCTGGATCCAAACTATCCTCCCATTTCGGCTCCTGATCGACAGGGCGTCCCTGCTTCTATCCCCTATGCCCGAAGGGATGCTGTTTCCCGTCATTCCTCAAGTCGTTGTCGTTCACGATGTCCTCCCCCTCCATTTTCCCGAGGAGTATCCGAGGCAGCAGCACTACTTCCGCTACTTCGTCCCGATGATCCTGCGGAAGGCTCGGGCCGTCGTCGCCGATTCAGAGAATACGAAGCGGGACATCATGACCTGTTACGGCATCGGGGCCGAAAGGATCCGCGTCGTTCTGGATGGGTATGACAACAGTCGCTATCGGGTGGGGATCGACGCAGAGGGGGCCAAGAAACGATATGGGCTTGCGGCGTATCTTCTCTATGTAGGTAACCTCCTACCCCATAAAAACCTTCATCGTCTCCTAAACGCCTTCGCCCTCATCTCGAAAAGATTCCCCCACAGGTTGGTCATCGCCGGGAGAAAGGACCCGCGTTACTATCCGGCCCTGGAAGCGGAGGCAAGAGCCTTGGGACTTGAGAAAAGGGTCTCGTTTCTCGACTATGTTCCCCAGGCGGATCTGCCTGCCCTGTATGCGGGAGCGGAGGCGTTCGTCTTCCCCTCCCTCTACGAGGGCTTTGGCCTCCCTGTCCTGGAGGCCATGGCTTGCGGAACCCCGGTCATCACTTCCCACATCAGCTCCCTCCCGGAGGTGGCCGGGGAAGCGGCGCTACTCATCGATCCCTACGACAAAGAAAAGCTTGCTGGGGCTATGGAGGCTGTCCTGAGTGACCCCTGGGTGAGGGAGGATCTGAGACAGAAGGGCCTCAAACAGGCCGAACGGTTTAGCTGGGAGCGGACTGCCAAGACGACCCTGGAGATTCTGCTGGAGGCGGGAAATCGATGAGGCCGAAGGTCGCCATTATTCACGACTGGCTGACGGGGATGCGGGGCGGAGAGCGCTGTCTGGAAGCGTTCTGTGACCTCTTTCCAGGAGCGGATATCTTTACCCTGCTGCACATGAAGGGAAGCGTATCAAAGACCATCGAAGAACGGCGGATCCGGACGTCGATTATCCAGGCGTTGCCGTTTGCCGCCAGCCGCTATCGCTACTATTTGCCCCTCTTCCCGTGGGCCATCGAGCAGCTCAAGCTCGATGGGTACGATCTGATCCTGTCGAGCAGCCACTGCGTGGCCAAGGGGGTCAAGCCCCCGCCACAGGCGCTTCACATCGCGTATCTGTACACCCCCATGCGATACATCTGGGATATGCAGGATACCTATGTAGCCTCTGGCCGGATGGGTCCGGTGTCCAGACTTATGTTGCGCATCATTGCCGGGCGTTTACGGCAGTGGGACATGGCAGTCAACACCAGAGTCGATCACTTCATTGCTATATCTCATTATGTAGCAGATCGGATCCGTCGCCACTACGGGCGTGAGGCTGAGGTGATCTACCCCCCGGTCGAGACCGCCCGCTTTCACATCGCTGACCGGACAGATGACTACTACCTCGTGGCTGGGGCCTTCGCCCCGTATAAGCGAATCGATCTGGCGATCGAAGCCTTTAACCGCCTGCGGCGACGCCTGGTAATTATGGGAGAAGGTCAGGAGGGGCATCGCCTGAGGCACATGGCCGGCCCCACCATCGAGTTTCTTGGGTGGCGATCAGACCGCGAGGTTGCCGACCTTCTGAGCCGCTGCCGTGCGCTGGTCTTTCCGGGTGAAGAGGATTTCGGGATTCTCCCCGTTGAAGCCATGGCCTGTGGGAGGCCGGTGATTGCGTATGGGAAGGGCGGTGTAACGGAAACGGTGATCCCGTTGGATCGTTCAATGTTCAATATTCAACGTTCAGAGCCGCACAATACCTTCAGCCTGCAGCCTTCAGCCTGCAGCCTTGAACCTCGACCTCCTACCGGCGTATTTTTCTACGAGCAGACGGTTGAGGCGTTAGTCCAAGCCGTCGATCTTTTCGAGCGCTCATCTGAACGATTCGATCCGGAGACGCTTCGTGCGTATGCCCTCACCTTCGACCGCTCGATCTTCGAAAAGCGGATCGCGAGCTATATTGATGAACGCTTCGAGGAATGGAAGCGTGGGGAGGGCCGCCATCGGCCATGCTGAAACGCCACAGCCAGTTTCTCGAAAGTCTTATGCTGCTCGCAGACCTGCTGGCGATCAGCGCCAGTTGGCTCGGCACGTACTATCTCCGCTTTTATTGGGGCATGGTTCCCGTCTACCGCGGCATCCCCGACATTCGCCCATACCTCTTGTTTCTGGGTCTCATCGCTATCGTCTGGGGTGTCGCCTTTAAGGCCTTCGGGTTGTATCGCCCGAGGCGAATCTCATCGCGCCTTGCCGAAGTGAGGGATATCGCCAAGGCCTGTACCGTTGCAGTCTTGATCCTCGTCGCGGCTACTTTCTTTCTCAAGCCGTTCGAGGTCTCGCGGTTAGTGATCCTCTACTTCTGGATCTTCAGCATCCTGTCAGTCAGCTTGATCAGGAGTTCCTTCCGCGAGGGTCTCCGCTTTATGAGGCGCAGGGGGTATAACCTCCGCCATATCCTGATTGTCGGAGAGGGGGTGTTGGCGCGGAAGGTGGTCGAGAGGATCCATGCGCGCCCGGAATTGGGTCTTCGCATTGTCGGGCTTCTGGTTGGGGATCCAATAATGATTGGGCAACAGGTTGGTGGGCTGAGCGCTCTTGGCACCTATGAACAGGCGGGGGAGCTGGCAGGAGAGCTGTCGATCGACAGGGTGCTCATCGCCATTCCGCTGGAGGCTTACGGGCGGATAGAAGGGATCCTCCGAAGCTTGGAGGAGGGGATTGCGGACATCAACGTTGTTCCGGATCTCTACCAGTACATGACCTTGCGGGGAGGGGTGGAGGAGTTCGACGGCCTGCCCCTGATCAGCCTGCAGGACTCGCCCACTTACGGCTGGAGCCTGGTCGGCAAAAGGGTGATGGACATCGCACTGTCAAGCGTGGCCCTCCTGATCACCGGGCCGCTGCTGCTCCTGCTCGCGGCGGTCATCAAATTCACATCGTCTGGCCCGGTTCTGTACCGTCAGGAGCGCATGGGCCTGGACGGCAGGACCTTTCAGATGCTGAAATTCCGATCGATGCGGACCGATGCAGAAGATGACACCGGCCCGGTCTGGGCCGCGCGCGGTGATGAGCGTCGGACAGTGATCGGCGCCTTGCTCCGCCGAACCTCACTGGATGAGCTGCCGCAACTGTTCAATGTGCTGAAGGGGGAGATGAGTCTGGTCGGTCCCCGACCGGAGCGGCCGGTCTTTATAGAGGAGTTTCGAAAACGGATCCCCCGGTATATGCTTCGACACAAGGTGAAGGCGGGCATCACCGGGTGGGCTCAGGTCAACGGGTGGAGGGGCGACACCTCAGTCGAGAAACGAATCGAGTGCGACCTGTTCTATATTGAGAACTGGTCAATATTCTTCGATCTGAGGATTCTCTGGCTAAGTCTTTGGAGGGGGTTCATCCACAAGAACGCCATGTGAGGCATCGGGGAATGGGTGTTGGGGGTTGGGTGTTAGGTGGGGTCAAAAACCTACTGGCGTCATTTCTCTTCTTATTCTTGCCTTTAACCCTAACCCCTATCCCCTAGACCCTGTACCCCGCCTTAAAAGGAGGTCTTATGAAGGTGCTGGTAACGGGTGGGGCCGGTTTTATCGGGTCGCATGTTGTGGACGCCTTGGTGAAAGGGGGCCATGACGTTGCTGTGGTGGACGACCTCTCGATGGGGAAACGAGAGCAGGTCCATCCTTCGGCGCGCTTTTACCGGGCGGACATCCGTGACCGTCAGGCACTGGAGGAGGTTTTTCGCGCCGAGCGCCCTGAAGTAGTCAATCATCACGCAGCCCAGGCCGACCTGCGCCGGTCGATGATTGAACCATCGTTCGATGCCTCCGTGAACATTCTTGGCTCGCTCAATCTGCTCGAGCTCTCCCTTGCCCACAAGGTGAGAAAGTTCATTGACATCTCGTCGGGTGGAGCTGTCTATGGCGAACCCCAGCGGCTACCTGTTGACGAACTCCATCCAATCAATCCGTTGTCCGTCTACGGAGTAAGCAAGTACGCCGTAGAGCAGTACCTGCGCCTCTTTGATGGATCCGGGCTGGACTACACGATCCTGCGGTATGCCAATGTCTATGGTCCTCGGCAGAATCCTGCTGGGGAGGCCGGCGTTGTGGCGATATTTAGCCGGCAGATGCTTGCCGGTGAGCGTCCGACAATTTTCGGTGACGGCACAAAGACCCGGGATTACGTCTACGTTGATGACATCGTTGGGGCGAACCTCTTAGCAATGGCGGAGAAGCGGGCCTCAGGCCGAAGCTATAACGTGGGTCTGGGGCGCGAGGTAAGCGACCGGCAGATTTTTGAGATGATACGCGGGGCGGTTGGCGCCACACTGGAGCCGATTACCGCATCCAAACGACCCGGAGAGATCGACAGGATCTGCCTGGACGCCTCGTTGGCTAAGGCAGAGTTGGGCTGGAAGCCGACCATTTCCCTTGAGGAGGGAATCTCCCGGACTGTGGCGTTTTATCGAGGGTAACTGCGCTATTGCGGAGGAGAAAGCAATTGAAATTTCTCACGATTTCGGCTAATCTGGCACCTGATATGTATTGTTCAGGAAGGCTTCGCCAGGGAGTGTAGCTATTCGGTATCGACAGGTTTTGACACATTTTCCCCGGAAACAGCTTCTCGTCCTGGGAGATATCATGGTGGACGAGTATATCTGGGGGAGCGTGTCGCGGCTTTCCCCGGAGGCCCCGGTCCCCGTGGTGGAGGTGAAGGCGGAAAGTTTTCGTCTGGGTGGGGCGGGCAATGTGGCGGCTAATATCCAATCCCTAGGCGGACAGGCGATCCTGGTAGGGGTAGTCGGTAACGATCTGTCCGGGGAACGCCTGATTCATCAGATTGAGGCTGCCGGGATAAAAAGCGATGGTGTGGTGGTGGACCGCGCCCGCCCGACCACCATCAAGACCCGAGTGGTAGCAGGAAGCCAACAGATCGTCCGGTTCGACCGGGAGAGCATGGCCGACCTCTCGAAGGAAGCGGAGGATCGGGTGCTTGAGATGGTTACGCAGCGGCTTGCTGATGCGGATGCCGTACTCATCTCGGATTACGCCAAGGGAGTGATCAGCAAGCGGGTCGCCCGGCAGATCCTCTCTCTCGCGCGACGTGACCGGAAGATCGTTGTTGTCGATCCGAAAGTGCATCACTTCCCCCTATACAGGGGGGCCACAGTAATCACCCCCAACCATTACGAGGCCTTAGCCTTCGCCCATCTTCCCGCATGGGGGCAAGCGGATCTCCTCGCCGTTGCGGGAAGAGAGCTGCTTCGGAAACTTGAGGCCAAGGCCATATTGGTAACCCGGGGAGAGGCTGGGATGTCGCTCTTTGAGGATGGACGAGTGACTCATATCCCGGCGGTCGCAAAGGAGGTCTATGATGTCACAGGGGCGGGGGATACCGTCTTAGCAACCCTTGCCCTGGCCATGACATCCGGCGCCTCCCTGCGAGGCGCGGCCGTCATTGCCAACCACGCGGCCGGTGTCGTCGTGGGGAGGGCTGGGACGGCAACCATCAGCCGTAAAGAGCTGCTGGATGCGTTGAAAGACAGGGTGGAGGGAGTTGGGTGAGCGTAGGAGTGTCGTCGCCCTGAACGTCCCCCCAGGTGTCATTGCGAGGGAGCGTAGCGACCGAAGCAATCTCGCACTGCAAATACGATGAGATTGCCGCGCTCCCGTGGGTCGCTCGCAATGACGATGTAACACTACACTCTACCCCGAGACCTTCATATCCTTCTTTTGAGGGGAAATACGATGGCGACAAAATTCATTTTCGTGACCGGGGGCGTACTGTCATCGCTCGGTAAGGGGTTAGCCTCCGCATCCATCGGCTGTTTGCTGGAAAGCCGCGGCGTCAAGGTGACCATACTGAAATGCGATCCCTATATCAATGTCGATCCCGGGACCATGAACCCCTTCCAGCATGGGGAAGTATTTGTTACCGATGATGGCGCTGAAACCGATCTCGACCTGGGCCATTACGAGCGGTTTACCGACCATATCATGACCAAGTGGAACAATGTGACCGCCGGGCAAATCTATCATTCGGTTATCACCAAAGAGCGGCGCGGGGACTACTTGGGCGCCACAGTGCAGGTCATCCCGCATATTACGGACGAAATCAAGCGCGCGATCCACCGGGTGGCGGCGGGTGTGGATGTGGTGATTGTTGAGGTCGGCGGGACGGTCGGCGACATCGAGAGCCTGCCATTCCTCGAAGCGATCCGGCAGTTCAGGAGCGATGTCGGGCGAGAGAACGTACTGTATATCCATCTGACGTTGGTTCCGTATATTGCGCCGGCCGGCGAACTGAAGTCGAAGCCGACCCAGCACAGCGTGAAGGAGCTGCTTCAGATCGGGATTCAGCCGGATATCCTGCTGTGCCGGACGGATCGACTCCTTCCGAAGGAGTTGAAAGCTAAGGTTGCGCTATTCTGCAACGTCTCCGAAAAGGCGGTCATCACTGCGAAGGATGTGAACAACATCTATGAGGTGCCGCTGGTCCTGCGTAGCGAGGGACTGGATGCCATCATTGCCCAGATGCTCGGCTTGCCGCACACCGAGGCCGATCTGAGCGCCTGGGAGGCCATCGTTCGGAAGGTGAAGGGATCCACAACCGACGTAACGATCGCAGTCGTCGGGAAATACCTTGAGCTCAAAGACTCATATAAAAGCCTGACCGAGGCTATTATCCACGGCGGCATCGCCAACGACTGTCAGGTCCATATCAAGGCGGTCGATGCGGAGATCGTGGCGCGCGACGGCCCAAAGGAGCATCTGCACGATGTCGCAGGTATCCTGGTTCCGGGGGGCTTTGGAAGTCGGGGGATCGAGGGGAAGATTGCGGCCATCGCCTTTGCGCGGGAAGAACGAATCCCGTTCTTCGGGATCTGCCTGGGGATGCAGTGCGCTGTCATCGAATTTGCCAGGCACGTGTGCGGCCTGCAAGGCGCCAATAGCCGCGAGTTTGATCCGAATTCTCCTCACCCGGTCATCGATCTCATACCTGAGCAGCGGGGGATTACCAGCCTGGGAGGGACTATGCGGCTGGGGGCGTACCCGTGCCGTATCGTTGTGCCGTCTGTCGCCCATCAGGCCTACGGGACCACTGAGATCAGCGAACGCCACCGCCATCGTTATGAGGTCAACAACGACTACCGGGATATCCTGGAGCGCTACGGAATGCGGCTATCCGGGGCTTCGCCCGACAACATGCTGGTAGAGATGATCGAGCTTCCGGATCACCCGTGGTTCGTCGGCGGCCAATTCCACCCCGAGTTCAAGTCGCGTCCCAGGCGACCTCACGCGTTGTTCCGTGAGTTCATTAAGGCGTCGTTGCAACATCAGGAGAGGCGGCACTGACAAAACAGGTACAGATCGGAAAATTGACGCTTGGCGGCGGGGCGCCGCTTTTGCTGGTGGCCGGTCCGTGTGTGATCGAGAGTGAAGATCACCTGCTCAGAATCGGTGAGACGATCAGGACGGTCTGCGAGACGTACCAGGTGCCCTTTGTGCTCAAGTCTTCTTACGATAAGGCTAATCGGTCGTCAGGCCGTTCATTTCGGGGTCCGGGCCTGCAAGAGGGGTTGCGCATTCTGGAGCGGGTAAAGGCGAAACTGGAGGTGCCTGTGATCTCCGACGTCCACGATGTACATCAGGTCTCTGCTGCGGCTCAGGTGCTGGATATTCTTCAGATCCCGGCCTTCTTGTGCCGGCAGACCGACCTGCTTGTCGCCGTAGCGAGGTCCGGTAAGCCGGTCAATGTCAAGAAGGGACAATTCCTCTCGCCATGGGATGCCGGCAATATCGTCGAGAAGCTCCGATCTGCCGGATCGGAGGCGATCGTGCTGACGGAACGGGGCAGCAGCTTCGGCTACAACAACCTGGTGGTGGACATCCGCGCGCTCCCGATCATGCGCAGCTTCGGCTACCCGGTCCTGTTCGATGTCACCCACAGCGTGCAACTACCCGGCGGCGCTGGCGATACCTCGGGAGGACAGTCGGACTTCATTCCTTATGTCGCGCGAGCCGCTGTGGCGGCAGGGGTTGATGGGCTCTTCATGGAGGTCCATCCCGACCCAGCCAATGCGCCCAGCGACGGCCCCACCATGCTCCGACTCGATGCGCTTCCGAGACTTCTGAACCAGTTGCTGGAGGTTCAGCGGGCGGTAGCGCCGTACGTGAACCAGCCAGCAGCCGGCAGCTAAGAGCTGACAGCTCTCTGTAACGGTATGCAGACCCCTTCGCAACAATTCCTTCGCGTACTTCGGTACGCTACCCCGTATCGGGCTCGGGTCATCCTGGCCCTCGTCTACCTGGTCCTCGTGGCCATCCTCAATGCAGTCTCCATTGGCTCGCTGCAGCCGATCTTCGACGGTCTCTTTACCGCTGAAGGCGGCGGGTCAGGGATCAGCCTGCCGGATCCAATCAAAGCCCTGCTGGGCCAGCGACTGGTCCAGCTCCAAACGTTCTTGCAGGCTCACCGGATCAGCGTGCTCACCTTTATCGGCGCGGCCCTCTTCCTGGTGTTTCTGGCCAAAGGCCTGCTCACGTATCTCCAGCAGTTACAGATGCGGTACGTGGCTGAAGGGATCCAGCGGGACATTCGTAACGAGTTGTACGCCCATCTGCAGACACTGTCGCTGGCGTTCTTCAGCCGGCGCTCAACAGGTGAGATCATGTCCCGTCTCAGTTCCGACGTGGAAGCCTTGGGCGATGCCTCGACCGAGCTCTTCCGCAACGCCCTGAAAGAGCCGCTGAACATCGTTGCGCTCATCGCCGTTCTCTTCCTCATCAAGTGGCAGCTCGCCCTCCTTTCGCTCTTAGTCCTCCCTGTGGCCCTCGTGCCCATCGTGAAGTTCGGGCAGAAGATTCGCCGGAGAGGGACCCAAGTCCAGGAGCGGCGGGCCGAGCTAAATACAATCCTGCATGAGAGCGTCTCCGGCATCAGGATCGTCAAGGCCTTCAGCATGGAGGAGTACGAGAAACAGCGCTACTGGGAAGCAAGTAATCAGGTCTTCAGCGCCCTCTTACGGATCACGCGGGTAGATGCGCTTACTTCACCCGTGTTGGAGAGCCTTGGTTCGATCGGCATCGTGGTAGCCGTTTGGGTCGGGGGCTACCTGGTCTTTTCCAAGAGCCTCACGCCGGGGGCGTTCATGGCTTTCCTTGGGGCCCTGGCCTCTCTCTATCAACCTGTAAAACGGATCAGTCAGGTCAACAACAACATCCAGCGCGGCATGGCCGGAGTGGCCCGCGTCTTCGAGCTGATGGATCAGTGTTCCGAGGTGGCGGAGCGACCGAACGCCGCGATACTTTCGCGGATGCAGGAGGGGCTCCAGTTGCACAATGTTTCGTTCGCCTACGAGCCAGGTCGGATTGTGCTGCACGCGGTCAGTCTTCGGGCCAAGCTGGGCGAGATTGTGGCCATCGTCGGCTCCAGCGGGGCCGGTAAGAGTACCCTGGTCAATCTCATCCCTCGTTTCTATGATCCCACGGGCGGTCTCATTACGATCGATGGGATCGATATCACGCAGGTGACCCTTTCGTCGCTGCGCGCGCAGATGGGAATCGTGACACAGGAGACGATCCTGTTCGATGACACCATCTTCAACAATATCGCTTACGGGCAACGTGACGTAGATCCGAGCCGGGTTCTGGAGGCTGCCAGGATCGCCAATGCCGTGCAGTTTATCGAAGCCCTCCCAAATCGGTACAAGACCAGGATCGGCGAACGGGGTGTCCGCCTGTCGGGCGGCGAGAAGCAGCGGATTGCCATCGCCAGGGCCATCCTGAAGAACCCGCCCATCCTGATCCTGGACGAGGCGACCTCAGCCCTCGATGCGGAGTCGGAGCGGCTGGTCCAGGAGGCCCTGGATCGGCTTATGCAGAATCGGACTACCTTTGTGATTGCGCACCGGCTTTCCACCGTGATCCGGGCCGACAAAATCCTGGTATTAGATGGTGGGTGCTGTGTCGAGCAAGGAACGCACGCGGAGCTGATGGCAAAGGGTGGCGTCTACTGCCGGCTGTACAACACACAGCTTGCCGGGACCTGAGACAACGATGGCCGATCTCACCGCGACGATTATCACCTACAACGAGGAAGAGAATATTCAGGCGTGCCTGGAGAGTCTGACATGGGTGAAGGAGATTGTTGTTGTTGATTCAGGAAGCTCGGATCGCACCGTAGAGATTTGCCGCGACTACACCGATAAGGTGTGTATCAACCCATGGCCAGGTCATCAGGAGCAGAAGAACGTGGCCATTTCCTTGGCCAGCCATGAGTGGATCCTGAGCATCGATGCCGACGAGCGGGTGCCAGTAGAGCTTCGGGAGGCGATTGAACGTGAACTGTCCGTGCCTCGCCATGCGGGGTACCGGATCACCCGTAGAAACTACTTCCTGGGACGGTGGATGCGACATGGGGGGTGGTACCCCGATCGCGTTCTGCGCCTGTTTGATCGGCGGAAAGGGCGGTTCGGCGGCCTGAATCCTCACGACCGTGTCGTCATCGCTGATGGCTCCATCGATCTGCTCGATGGCTATCTCGTCCACCTGACCTATCGAGATTTCTCCCGGTACATCCAAAAACAGGATTGGTATACAGGGATCTCGGCAGAAGGGCGGGTGCGCGGGGGCCATCGGGCAAGATCAATCACTGGTATAGAACTGGCGCTGCGCGCGCTGGTGAAGTTCGTGCAGGTGTATCTGGTCAAGCGGGGCTTTCTCGATGGGACGCATGGATTGATCGCAGCAGTGGGCGCCGCCCATTTCAATTTCATGAAATATGCAAAAGTCTGGGAATTGGGGCTCCGCGCGAAGCCGGGTCAGGGAACCGAACGTCGGCAGGAACGGTGGCTCGATCGACACAGTGCGCCAGCGATCACACCTCTCGTCGGACAGGATGAACGGACGGTCGGGATCTCGGCTCTCGCAATTACGTTGAACGAAGAGGAGAACATCCGGCAATGCCTGGAGAGCGTGAGCTGGGCTGATGAGATCGTGGTGGTGGACGCGGGCAGCGACGATGGGACGGTCAACGTTGCGAAGGCGGCGGGGGCACTGGTGTGGTCCAAGGACTGGACAGGGTTTGGCGCGCAGAAGAACTTTGCCTTTGATCAAGCCACGGGCGAGTGGCTGCTGGTGATCGATGCTGACGAGCGGGTCTCCGCCGCCTTGGCGGACGAGATCCTCGCCCTTCAGAAGGCGGGGACGCTCTCGGCCTGTACAGCCTATGACGTTCCACGGCGGAACTACTTCTTTGGCCGATGGCTGCGGTGGGGTGGAGCCTATCCAGATCGACAGATTCGACTTATCCGACGCGGTAAGGGCAGGTACAACGACCTTCCTCTGCATGAGCACCTTTTGGTAGACGGAACGGTTGGACACCTCTCCGGGCACCTGATCCATGAGGCAGGCCGCACAGTAACCGATCGTGTGGCTAAGCTCAACCGCTATAGCGACTCCGTGGCGACCGAAACGTTGGTAAAGTGTAAGCGAGTTGCGTGGTGGGATCTGGTGTTCCGTCCTGCGGTCGTCTTCGTGAAGCTGTACATTCTCAAACAGGGATTTCGCGATGGTCTCCACGGGCTCGTCTACGCCGGGCTCGCTAGTCTTTACACCTTCGCACGCTACGTGAAGGCCTGGGAACTGAGCGGGTACCCGAGGTGCTCTGGATAGGGGATGGTTCGTCCGCATCGAATTCTCTACATCTATCGGTCGGTCGGTGGGAGCTATGGCGGGGCACTAGCAGACCTTCTCAATATAGTGGCGCGGCTTGATCCGGCACACTACGTGCCTACGGTCCTCCTCTCGTGTGGGGATGAACCCATGACCAGATTCGATCGCCTCGGGGTAGAGACGGTCGCTCTCCCCCTCCCGCCGCTCAGGAAGGGGAAGTCGATTCCCTTTCTTCCGTTTGCAGTCCTGAGGCTCTGGCGACTACTTCGCGCAAGAGAGATCGCTCTTGTCCACGTTAATGACGCCGACGACGCTGCCATCGCGTCCGTGGCCTGTCGTCTCGCTGGAATCCCCTGTGTGGCCCACATGCGGAGCGAAATGGTGCCGAACAAATTCAGGAAGCTACGCCTACAGTGGGCTGACCTCCTGATCGCCGTTTCAGAGGGCGTGCGGCGGCAAGCCATCCAAGGCGGACTTTCGGCAGAGAAGGTGGTGACTGTCTATAGCGGTATTGATCCTGAGAGGGCCAAGGCAGCCAGAGACTGCCTGAGAATCAGAGTGGAGCGCGGCATTTCTCCGGAGACCCTTGTGATCGGGAGCGTGGCGAACATCGTTCCCAAAAAGGGCTACGACGTCCTCATTCGAGCGATGGCCAAGGCAAGGCAGGAAATCAATGACCTGGTCTGTCTCATTGTGGGAGCCGATGAGCGCGGGTTGCAGAGGGGATTGGAGCGATTAGGAGGATCCCTCGGTCTCGACGGCAGGTTGTGCTTTGCCGGGTTCCAGGACGATGTATATCCTTACTTTGATGCCATGGACCTGTTCGTTTTGGCTTCGGTCGATGAGGGATTCGGGATCGTGCTGCTTGAGGCGATGGCCTGCGAAAAGCCGGTAGTGGCGACGAGAGTGGATGGCCCACCTGAGATCGTGGAGGACGGGCGGACTGGCCTGTTGGTGCCTCCTGGAGACCCTGACGCGATGGCCAAAGCCCTTGTAGAGCTACTGAAAGATCCGGAGCGACGCGCTCGCATGGGAAAACAGGGCCGAGAGCGGATCGAGTGCGTCTTTGGCCTGGATTCACAGATGAGCGTTCTGATTGATCTGTATGATCAAGTGCTTAGTCGGATGCCAGGGAAATCCGAAAGGCGCGGATAGACATGACCGATACAGATCGTGCAATGCCGATCGGGTCGCGCCACCAGGGTGGTATGACCGGATGATGACGATAGATCGAGAACGATTCATACGGTTTACTGAACAGGGTCTGCGCCTGTCCATTCTTTTCACGGTGTTTGTTATGCCGATCTCAGAGTCCGCAAAAAATATCGGATTCGCATCTGCGCTTACTATGTGGGCGCTGAGAACGGTTGGGCGTCGACGCTTCGATATGAGAATACCCACCTTGGGGTGGTTCTTCTTCGGACTAGTGGGAGTCTCCTTCATGAGCGCAATGCGGTGGGATGTGCTGAATTTTTGCGGCGTCCTGAATGTCGCCAGAGGGATCGCGGATGTCTTCATCTACAGCTCCTTTTTCCTCCTGATCGTGAATACGCTCAATTCAGAATCCCAGGTAAAGTCGACACTGCTGACTATGATAGTCGCTACCGGAATCGGTGACGTTGCGGGGATATACAGATATTTTCTTGTTCCAACCACAGCGGTGCGCCTGAGTGTCCCGGGACTGTCTTTCACCGCCGCCTTTCTTGCCATGGCGCTTGTTGCCATGGCAGCCTTGTTGATCCATGCTCGGCTCGATGTTCGCTGGCGAATATGTATCGGGGCTGTCATGGTCCTATCGGTCGTTGCCCTTGTGTTTACCCATACCAGATCAATGTGGCTCATTACAGGGCTCAATCTGGGGATCCTCAGTGTGATGGGGCGGGTCTGGAAGTGGCCTATTATTTTGCTCGCCTTCTTTGTGGCCGTGGCCTTTGGGGCCGTGAAATCGGATATGCTTATCAAGCAGCGGGTAGTCAGCTTGATGGCTCCCTGGCAGGATACAAGCTTCTTGGGCAGAATTCCTATCTGGAAGGGCGCCTTGGGCATGGTGCAGGATCATCCGTTTCTCGGGGTCGGGCCCAAGTGCTTTAAGCCTAGTCGGGAAAAGTACAACGTGCCACAGGAGTTCGGCCAAGCCCATAATCTGTTCGTCCATGTTGCCGCCGAACTCGGTGGTCTAGGTCTGCTGGCATTGTTGGCCCTGATCGGGGCCTACGCGCATTTCCTCGTGACTGTCCGGCGCCAACTTGGGTGTGACTTGGCCAGGGCGCTGTGGTACGCGGCGGCGGGGTCGTTTCTCGTGATTCTCGGTGGCGGAATCATCGACCCGCTGCTGGGTCACCAAGTGGCCCTCCTTTTCGCAACACTTACGGGACTGCTCATTGTGGCCAAGGATTTCGCGCGCAATCCGTCGCTCTCCGCTCAGCCTGGTTCGTGGGCGTTTTCGAGGCAGTGATCATGCAGATCCCACGTGGGCGTACTGAGAAGGTAATGAAGTTGTTTTGGTTATTCGCGACCGTCTATGTACCGTAAATGGTGTGCTTGGCTGATCTGCGGACGGTTCCAACGCGCGAGAGCGTATTGTGCGTATCGGCATTGACGCGAATCCGATGTTCATACGACAGGCCGGGATCGGCCAATATGTGGCCAACCTGGTCACGCACATGGGGCGCTTGGCCCCCGAGGATGAGTTTGTGCTGTACCGCACCGGTATGTGGGGCGAGTCGAAGAGCCCGGCGGGATGGAGCGGGCATGTTCGCGTGGTTTCCGCTCCAAAACTCCTGCTGCGGGTGAGGAGCCGGCTTGACGATTTGGATGTCTACCATGGGACGAGCTATCGGCTTCGGGGCATCGGCAGATGTGGGAGTATCGTCACTATCCATGACCTGGCGGCCGAACGGATGCCGGGTATCGCGCCGCGGCGTTGGAGAGCCCGCCTGGCATCAGAGAAGACCAGGCGCACAGTTCATCAAGCCACCCTTGTTGTGGTTCCGTCGGAGCAGGCAGCTCGAGACGTGGGCGATTTAATGGGCGTGCCCCGCGAGAAGATTGAGATCATCAATCAGGGCGTAGGCGACGACTACTACCCCGAGCGTGTTGCGGGGGGTCGCGAGGCGCTTTGTCGGCGGTATGCCCTACCTCGGGACAGGTATGTGCTGTTCGTGGGAACGCTCGAGCCGCGCAAAAATATCCCCACATTGGTGCGGGCCTTTGGCGGGATGACTCGCATACGGCGCTCTCACTGCCTCGTGCTCGTTGGTGCTCCCGGACAGGGGATTGAGGAGATCTCTGATGTCGTCAGGGGCTCGGGTCTGGATGGGGAGGTCGTCATGCCGGGCTATCTTCCCCCGGAGGAGGTCCGACGCCTCTATTCCTACGCCGACCTGTTTGTCTACCCTTCGCTCTATGAGGGGTTCGGTTTGCCGCCCCTGGAAGCGATGGCGTGCGGAACTCCCACCATCACCTCGAACACATCTTCGCTCCCCGAAGTTGTCGGAGAGGCGGCTCTCCAGGTAGATCCCCGGGACCCTGAGGCCCTGGCTGACGCGATGAACGCTATCTTGGAAGATGAAACGCTGGCCGTCATGCTTCGAGCGCGTGGGTTCGATCGCATAAAGCAGTTCTCGTGGGAGCGAACTGCGCGCGAGACACTGCAGGCATATCGCCGGGTGGGAAGTCGGTGATGTCGACCTCTGGCATGGTCGCACCAGAGCGGATATTGGTGATCAAACTGAGATACCTGGGCGATGTGTTGCTCAGCACCCCCGTTATCGCCTCCTTGCGGGCGGTCTTTCCAAAAGCGGTCCTTTCAATGCTGGTCAATCCGGGTACCGAGACGATGATTGCCACCAACCCTTATTTGGATGAGGTGCTGATCGCGGAGCGGGCAGGGTCGCCGCTGCGTCAACTGAAATTCGCTGCGGCGCTGCGTCGGCGCCGCTTCGATCTCGTGCTCGATCTGACCGATGGAGACCGCGCGGCGATCCTGAGCCGACTCACCGGAGCGGCGACTAGAGTCGGCTTCAATCGAGAAGGTCGCTGGCGTGGGCGACTCTACACGCATCTGGTCCCGGTGCAGGAGCAGCCGATTCCGATGATCCGCCAGCATCTGATGGCGCTGGAGGTGCTGGGGATTCCGGTTGCCCCTTCGTTGCCTATACTCAAGATTCGAGCGTCCGATGAGGCGGCCGCTGGCGCTGCCCTCGGCGCCGTCGACATCTTGTCCGGTGAGCGCTTTGTGGCGGTGCATCCAGGTGCCCGGTGGTGGTTTAAAAGCTGGCCTGCTGCGCGGTTTGCGGGCCTGATCGACTATATTCAGGGGAAGCTCGGGATCAAGGTGGTGCTGCTCGGTTCCGTTGCAGATCAGGAGACCGCTGAGGCAATCCTGAGCCGGGTAGAAACCGGCTGTCGTTCGCTGGTCGGGCGCTTGACGCTCTTGGAGTTGGCCGGGCTGCTCCGACAGGCTGCCCTCCTTGTTGGAAACGACAACGGACCAATGCATATCGCGGCTGCGATGGGCACGCCGGTGGTCGGCCTTTTTGGTCCTGCCGATCCGAGGATCTGGGGACCGGCCGGTCAGGGTCATGCCACGCTCTACAAGGGGGTGGATTGCCGGCCCTGCTTCCCGGGCGGGTGCCAGCGTGGGGAGCAGAACTGCATGCGATTGATCGAGCTTGATGAGGTGATCCCCGTCGTAGAGCGGATGCTCGGGACTCCGCCAGAGCGGACCGAGATTCTATGATTGCCGATCGAGGGCGACACGTGTTGCAGATCGAGGCCGAGGCGATCCTGGCCTTGATCCCGAAACTTAATGAGCGGTTCGACCGGGCCGTCGAGATCCTCCGGGACTGCCGGGGCCGGGTCGTGCTGACCGGCATGGGCAAGTCCGGCTCGGTTGCTCAGAAGATTGCCTCCACCATGGCCAGCACCGGAACCCCTGCGTTCTTTCTCCACCCCGCCGAGGGGGGGCATGGCGATCTGGGAATGCTGGTCCGTGGCGATGTCGTGATTGCGGTCTCGAACAGCGGTGAGACGGATGAGCTTGTGGGCTTGCTCCCCGCGATCAAACGGCTCGGCCTCACACTGATCGCGCTGGTCGGCGATTCTGCTTCTACCCTTGCCCGACAGAGCGATGTTGCCATCGATGTCGGTGTAGCGAAAGAAGCCTGCCCGCTGGCATTGGCGCCGACTGCCAGCACCACGGCAGCCTTGGCAATGGGCGATGCGCTCGCTGTTGTCCTGCTCGAGCAGCGCGGCTTCACCGAGGCCGACTTTGCCCTCCTGCATCCGGCCGGCAGTCTGGGGAGGCGACTGCTTTGGCGGGTGAAGGACCTGATGCATGTCGGCGAGCGACTCCCTATCATCGCGCAGGATGCGCTCATGCGTGACGCAGTCACCGAGATTTCGCGAAAGCAGCTCGGGATGACCGCTGTGGTGGACGAGGCCGGGATCCTCACCGGGATCCTGACCGATGGCGACCTTCGGCGGGCGCTCCAAAGAGGGATCGATCTATTGCAGCGGCAGGTCAGAGACTGTATGACGCCAAACCCCAGGACTATCGACAAGGACGCCCTTGCGGCCAAGGCGCTGGAGGTTATGGAACGGCACGCGATCACCTCCCTGCTGAGTGTAGATCACGAGGCGAAGCCGGATGGGGTCATCCATCTGCACGATCTTTTGAGGGCTGGGGTGGTATAGAGATGGGCGAACTGCGAGGTGCGGGGTACGAAGTAAATTCTCCTTCAGCCCCAGACATCCCCCCTTTTGCAAAGGGCGGTGCGGGGGGATGTGGGATAGGGGGATGTCTGGAAAAGGAGTGGCTGGTCCTGGGCGCTCTGCTCGTCTGGGTGCTTTTCGTCTTCTACTCGCATCTGGGCATACCCCTCAGAGGCGACGAGGGGATGTACGCGGCCATTGCGCGAAGGATGGTTCGGACCGGGGACTGGCTGCAGCTTGTCTACGAGGGACGTCCCTATGTGAACAAACCCCCACTGCATTTCTGGCTTATGGCGCTGTCCCTTGTCCTGTGGGGGCCGACTGAGTTTGCCATTCGATTTCCATCAGCGACCTTCGGGATCGGGCTGGTGTTCCTCGTGTACTTTAGTGGAAAGCTGCTGTTCGACCGACGGCTTGGCGTAATTGCGGCGCTTATCACGACCACTACGCTTGCCGCTGTCTGGCATGCTCATCAAGCGAGATTCGATGTCGAGCTTGCCTTTTGGATGAATCTCGCATTCTTCGCCTTTTATGTGGCCTATCGCGGAGGCGGGCGTCGGCTCAGCTATCTGTGTTTCGCCTTCCTGTCGATGGCCCTGGCAACCATCTTGAAGGGCCCCGTAGGTTTCCTGCTGCCGGCAGTTGCGGCGTTCGGCTTTGTGGTGCTGACACGGCGATCCAGGGTCCTCGCAGAAATTCCGTACCTGCTGGTTGGCCTGGCAATCTTTCTGCTGGTTACCGTGCCCTATTATCTGGAGTTAGGCGATGAGTTTAACCGGCACTTTTTTGTCGACGAGAATCTGACCCGCGTCGTCCATGCGCCAAACTCACCGTTTTTCTACCTCGTCATGATCTTTGCGGTTTTCTTTCCCTGGAGCCTCTTTCTCCCATGTGTAAGTCTGTATCTCTGGAGATCGCATGTTCGTCCTCTTGGCGAAGCGGACCTGCTGCTTCGCGTCTGGTTCATCGGATTTTTCGTGCTCTTGAGCCTGCCGGCAGGGAAGGCCGAGCGGTTTCTCGTATATCTTATCCCGCCCTTTGCCCTGTTGATGGCCCGATACTGGGACCATCTCTTTCGGTATGCAAATACCCTGTCGTCGACGGAGACCCGCCTGCTCCGGGTTACGGCCTGCCTTCTGGGTCTGGTTGGCGCGTTGGGCTTGTTTATTGGCCCAAGGCTCATTCAGCTGCGATTTCTCATGCCTGGTGATTTCTGGTCTATCCCGTTTGCACTGCTTTTAGGTATCGGGTGCATAGCTGTCCTCTACACCGCCTGCAGGTGTCAACCGCCGGCTATCTTTTCGAGCGTGGTGGCGGTCGCCATCGCGATGACTATCGGTCTGGTTCAGTACTTTTATCCTACGCTTGCCAGACACGAATCTGCAAAGGTCATTGCCGAGCAGATCAGCGCGGTTGTGGGTGACGCCCCTCTGGTGATTTATCACCCGGGGCGGTCGTTTGGTGAGGATATCCTGTATTATCTGGATCGACCATCGCCGGTGCCGGAACTTCAGACCCCGGACGAGATCTACGCGGCCTTTGAGGCCGGGCCGCAGATCTTCGGTCTTCTGAGCAAAAGCAGCTTCGAGGAGCTTGAACGCCGAGGCAACCTCCCGATCATGCGTCTTGCGAATCATTCGTATCGCCAGCGGGACTTTGTCCTGGTGAAGAATCGGGCGCGGTCATGATGACCTTTTGAGGGAGTATGGAGTTCCATGTCAAGCAACCTCAGACTTCAGGAAAAGGCGAAGGCGATACGTCTGCTCATAACGGACGTGGATGGCGTCCTGACTGACGGACGCATCTTCTACAGTGCTGAGGGGGTGGAGAGTCAGGCATTCTTCGTGAGGGACGGCCTGGGTCTTCGCATGGCCCAACAAGCGGGGTTACTGACGGCGATCCTGACGGGGCGCGTGTCGAGGGCGGTTACCCACCGTGCGAAGGAGTTGGGTATTTCTGAGATCCACCAAGGAGCCCTGAACAAGCTCGAAGTGTACGAGATACTCCTTCAGCGGTATGGCCTGACCGATGAGGCGGCGGCGTATGTCGGTGATGATCTGAACGACCTACCGTTGCTCGGTCGGGCCGGCCTCTCTGCGGCGCCGGCTGATGCTCATCCGGAGGTGAGGGCGCAGGTTGCCTTTGTGACGACGCAGGCCGGCGGCTGCGGCGCGGTCCGGGAGGTAATCGACCTGATTCTGAAGGCTCAGGGTCGATGGGAAGAGTTCATCGGACGATGAGAGCGAGTTTCCAGGGGAGGCGGCCGGGCTACGGCTTTTTCTTGACAAGCGGGAGAGGTGTGTTACAGTGACCCGTCGAAGGCGAGGGGACGCTGTTCGCCGGCTCGCCGTCGGAGTAACAGAGCGGATTTTATAGAAGGGGAGGAGGACCGATTCATGCCCAAGCTGTATCTGTTCACGTCGGAATCGGTGACGGAAGGTCACCCCGACAAGATCGCCGACCAGATCTCTGATGCCGTACTTGACGCCATCTTCACGCAGGACCCTTATGGCCGGGTGGCCTGTGAAACGCTGGTCACGACGGGCTTGGCCTTTGTGGCCGGGGAGATTTCTACCAAGTGTTATGTGGACATCCCAAGGGTGGTTCGCGAAACGATCAGGGACATCGGTTATACGAGGGCGAAATACGGCTTTGATTACGAGACCTGCGGCGTGATCAACGCTATTCAGGAGCAGTCCCCTGACATCGCGTTGGGGGTGGATATCCAGGGGGCGGGAGATCAGGGGTTGATGTTCGGGTATGCCAGCGATGAGACACCAGAATTGATGCCGATGCCGATCATGCTGGCCCACAAGCTGGCCAGGCGCCTGGCCGAGGTTCGGCGTACGGAGATCCTGGATTACCTTCGGCCGGATGGCAAATCGCAGGTCACGGTCGAATATCTTGATGGGAAGCCGAATCGAATCGATACGGTCGTCATCTCTACCCAGCACAGCGCTGAGGTTCCGTTAAAGCAGATCCGGGAAGATGTCATTGAGCAGGTGATTCTTCCGATTCTCCCCAAGGCGTTGGTGGACTTGGATTCGATTACCTATCACATCAATCCTACCGGCCGCTTTGTCATCGGTGGTCCGCACGGCGACACGGGGCTCACCGGCCGGAAGTTGATCGCGGATACCTATGGCGGTGTCGGGAGCCACGGAGGTGGCGCCTTCTCCGGGAAGGACCCGACGAAGGTCGATCGATCTGGGGCGTACAATGCCAGGTATATTGCAAAGAATTTCGTGGCGGCCGGCTTAGCGAAGAAATGTGAGGTTCAACTGGCCTATGCGATCGGCGTCGCCGACCCGGTGTCGGTGTTGGTCGATACGAAGGGAACAGGGGCGATACCGGATGAGGAGTTGATGAAAATGGTCCGGACGCACTTTGAGCTGACCCCGGCCGGGATGATCAAGGCACTCGATCTTCGGCGTCCGATCTATAAGCAGACTGCGGCCTATGGCCATTTCGGCCGCACAGAACCTGATTTTACGTGGGAACGAACCGACAAGGCCGAGGAACTGAAAAAAGAGGCCGGCCGGCTGGGAGCTGGGAGCATAGACGAGCGGTCAGCTATCAGCGATCAGCATTCAGCAAAAGACACTCTTGGCTGACCGCTGACCGCTGATAGCTGTATTTAGGGCTGGAACAGCCCGAGGCTGAGTACGGCGTTTAGAATCGGGTTGTTCTACAGTCGTTAGGCGTTCTTACAATTCTCTCATTTTAAATAGTTGCTGCCCCTCTGAAGGTCCCCTCAAAACCTCCGAAGCAAGCTGCGAGGTATCATCTTCTGTTCTGGCCAGTCATTCTGTGCTTGACACGCCTGCCCCGTACTGGATACGGGGGAATCTAGTCGGGCCCTCTGGATATCGGCTTTCGCCGGTATGACGAACTTACGGCAGCAAGCCGCGGGGAATGAACCCCCAGCGGATTCAAAGGGATAGGATTCTAGAGGCAATCCAATTGCTGATTAATAACGATAATGATCCGGCTTATAGGGACCTTCTGGAGAGACTCCGATATATTGAGCCTGCTTGGGATTCAACCGGGTCAGCTTGATTCCCAGTTTTTGCAAATGTAGTCGAGCGACTTCCTCATCTAACTTTTTAGGTAAGGTGTACACACCTATGGGTCGTGGATTGTTCCAAAGATCGATTTGGGCCAAGGTTTGGTTCGTAAATGAATTCGACATGACGAAACTGGGATGACCCGTGGCACAACCCAGGTTGACAAGACGTCCTGCAGCCAGAAGATAGAGGTTATTCCCATTGGGAAGTACATATTTATCTACCTGGGGCTTGATGTTGACGTGTTGTACACCCGGAAGGGATTTCAACCCGGCCACATCGATTTCGCTGTCGAAATGCCCGATATTGCAAATGATGCTTTCCCCTTTCATCATCACCATGTGATCTACGGTAATGACATCCACGTTACCGGTGGCGGTGACAAAAATATTTCCCACCTTGGCGGCATCTTCCATAACGGTGACTTCAAAGCCCTCCATCGCCGCTTGTAGAGCGTTAATGGGATCAATCTCAGTGACGATAACGCGGGCCCCGTAACTGCGCATGCTATGCGCGCAACCCTTGCCCACGTCTCCGTAGCCGGCCACGACTACTACCTTACCTGCGATCATCACATCGGTGGCGCGCTTGATACCGTCGGCCAATGACTCTCGGCATCCGTACAGATTATCGAACTTGCTCTTGGTGACACTGTCGTTCACATTAATGGCCGGCACCAAAAGTTCCCCTTTTTCCATCATCTGGTATAAACGATGGACGCCGGTGGTGGTTTCCTCCGAAACCCCTTTCCAATCTTTGATCATGCGGGTCCACATACCAGGATGGGACTTCAAGGTCTTTTTCAACAAGTTGAGAATACAACCTTCCTCTTCGTTTGCCGGTTTTCGATCCAGGAAAGACGCGTCGTTTTCGGCTTTAACTCCCCAATGAATGAGCAGAGTGGCATCGCCACCATCATCCACAATGAGCTGGGGTCCCAGGACCTCACCGTGTTTGCCGGGGTGAACCAGCGCGTTAAAAGTACAGTCCCAATATTCTTCCAAGGTTTCACCTTTCCAGGCGAATACGGGAACTCCAGCCACGGCAATGGCTGCCGCTGCATGGTCTTGGGTTGAAAAGATATTGCAAGAGGCCCAGCGAACATCAGCACCCAGGTCGACCAGGGTTTCGATCAACACGGCTGTTTGAATGGTCATATGCAGCGAACCGGTGACCCGGACGCCTTTGAGGGATTTCAATTTCCCGTACTTTTCACGCACCGCCATCAGGCCGGGCATTTCTTTTTCAGCAATTTCAATTTCTTTGCGACCAAAATCGGCCAAGGACAAATCTGCCACTTTAAAATCAGGCAAAGAGGATACGTTTTTTTCTGTTAACGTCGGCATGTTCATGTCCTTTTTATAAAGAGTGCGAGGCGCCCCTATTTAGCCCTCCCGACCGCGCGGAACGCGGTGAGGGGAATTTCATTTGTTTGATTTTTTTGATAAGGTATTGCTTCTGACGTGGAAAGTATAAGCAGCAACGGACTTGTGGTCAAGGCAATATTGGCCCCAAAATGTAGGGTGCGGTCATGCGGGCGGGGGATGGGCGCGAACGTCATCGTGACCGAGATCGATCTGCAGATCGCAGCGTTGAAGCTTGCGTCCATGGGGGTCCGGATCGATACGCTGACTTCTGAGCAGCGACAGTACCTGGAATCCTGGAGTATGGGGACGTAGCCTCCGACCGCGTCATTGCGAAGGAGCGCAGCGTCCGAAGCAATCCTACCGCTCTTCGCAGCCTCAAGAACGCTGAGTTTGCTGCGCTCCATTTAGTCGCTCGCAATGACAGATGCGCTAACTCTTCACCGTGAGTACGGAGCTGAGGCCGGCAGCAGTGAAGAGAGCATTGGGAAGCCAGGCCGAGACCAGCGGAGGCAGAACGCCGCCACGCCCCAAGGAAATGCTGAAGGAGTTGAGAATCGAGTAACAGACGGCGACCACCACGCAGGCGCCCGTCCAGGCCATCACGCCTCGCTTGCCGGTACGAAGGGCGAATGCGATCCCTATCAGGGCCATCACAAGATTCGTGAATGCCGTAGAGCCCTTTGCTGCTAGGTCTACCTGATACCGTATAGAGTTCACTCCAGTTTTGGCCAGTCGTTCAATATACTCTCGAAGGTCCGAAGAGGTCATCTCCTCAGATTCCCGCACCACCCGGGCGAGATCCGTGGGTTTTTCTTCCAGATTCAGTGTGAGGTTCGTGAAATGATCGACTCGATAGGCTCCATCAGGCCTGGTCCATGAAATGTTGCCGTCCCGAAGCCACCACTGTCCGCCTTGCCATCTGGCCTCCTTTGCATCGATCCTTCTCAGCAGTCTGAAATCCGGCGAGAGTTCAAAGAGTGTGAATCCTTGGACAGTACTCGATGCCGCATCCAACAGCGAGATGTGTAAGAACCGGTTACCCTTAGCCCGGTACCAGATATCGTTGTTCTTAGTACGCTGGAAGGGGGAGACCTTCTGTACCTTGACCCGATATGTGTCCAGCGCGCGCTCGTTCATTCGAGGGATAATTGACTCGCCAAGAATTAAGGCCGCAAGGCTCACCATGAGACCGAGGACCAAGAGCGGAACAACAATACGGAAGGAGCTCAGGCGGCCCATCTTCATGGCGAGCAATTCATTGTTCCGAGCCATTTTTCCAAGGCTGAACAGGGCGGCAAGCAGCACTGCTATCGGCATGACCTGGAACCCGAACCATGGCAGCCTATGAAAATAATATTGGATCACCACCATGCCGGACACGTCAAGGAAGCGGGATAGGCGGTCGAACAGATCCACGATGGCGGAAAGCGCGAGGAAAACCGCCAGCGAGAAGACGAATGTTCTCAGAAACTCTCTTGCAAGGTAACGATCCAGGATTCGCATAAAAGTATGCAGGAATCAGCGTTCAGTCGCGATGTAGGGCGCTGCGCGCTACGCCCTTCGGGACAGGGCAAGCGCTTTCCCCAATGTTTTGGATACTTATGATTCTACGGTTTTCTGCCGTGAGGTGGCCCGCGTAAAGTATACCATCAGAGTCCGCATGGCCAATCGAATCTTAACGGGTAGAACGGCCTCGCGACCCTCCATAAGAACCAGGCTGATTGCGATGATACCGAGGGTGAGGTTCGGGAACCATACGCCGATGGCGGGCTCGATTGCCCCGCGCGATCCCAGACTCTCGCCGGTCGCCAGCAGGATATAGTAGAACACGGCAAAGGCCACGCTGAGGGCAAGGCTGACGCCGCGGCTGGCCTTCTTGATGCGAATCGCGAGCGGGGCGCCTATCGCGCTCAGAATGAGGCAGGCAATTGGGAGAGCAAATTTCTTGTGCAGTTCTACCTGCAGCGACCAAGCTTTATCCCCAGTCTTGTTCAGTCGTGTAATCTCCGCTCGCAGTTCCTCAAGATTCATCTCCTTACCCTGCCTGACTCGCCCTACCGTCTCAGCAAGGGTACCGCCGGCCAGGATCTGTAGATCGTAGGTTTCAAAATCGAGATTTCGATACCGGGTTGGATTGTCGTGGGAGCTGACGTGGAGAGTTCCCTTCGATAATTGGAGCCCGATCGGTGCCTCCGTCTCATCATTCTTGTTGAGCAGTTTTCCCTCTCGAGCGATGATCAGATGCTGATCGGCCTGGCCTCTTTGATCGATGACCAGGATGCCTTGGAGTGTCCCGTCCCGTTTCTCCGAGCGATTCACGTAGATCGCAAGCCCCGGGTACTCGGTGTTGAATACCCCCTCATCGAGGGCTGTGAGCGCTTGGGTGTGGTAGAGCTGGTAAGTCAACGTCTTGAAGGCCCTTGTACTGTTGGGCTGAACCAGGGTACTGATCCAAAGGGTGGCGAGCGTGGCAACGATTCCGAAGAAAACCCCAGGCGCCATAAGGCGGTACAAACTGAGGCCGCTTGTTTTAAGGACGATCGCTTCTCCCTCGGACGAGACGCGGCCATACGTGGACAGGACCGCCAACAACACGGACATCGGAATCGTAACCGTTAGAGAAAAAGGAAGGATATACAAGACGAGACGCAGGACGACTCCAACGGGCGCCCCTTTATTGATGATCAGATCCATTAGGCGCATCATCTGGTCCATCAGCAGTACGAAGGTAAAGGTGCCGAGTCCGAGCGCGAAGGCGGCCGCCATCTCTCTCAGCAGATGCCGATCGATCAGACAGAAAAAGCGCAACCGCCCGGTGAAAACGGTTGTCCCGTTGATATGAGGGGTAGGGTGCGAAGTGCGCGGTGCGCGGTGCGAATGTTGCATCCTATTAATTGTAGTGAAGAGACCTCATCAAGTAAATATAATTCGCTTGATATAGCCTTGGAGAGGCTGTTATAAAGGCGCGTATAACAGAGTGTTGAGAGCGCGGAGGTTCCTGAATGGGGATCGTAGTAGCCATCATCGGTACCGTCATGTTGGCGGTGACGTTCATTGTGATGATGAAAAAATCCACTCGAGAAGGCGTGGGCGCCTGGCTTGTGGAAACGCCTCTTCGCGTCTGGTGGCTCCCGTGTCTCATGCTCGCGTATTACAGTATGGTGAGTGCGGCGGTCGATCAGTGGGACTTTACTCTTTTTGCGCTATTGGCGGGATATTTTGGATTACCGACGTTGCTACTCTACCTGACCGGGCCGAAATCTGACGATACATGTACCGGAAGCGACTTGGTGATTAATTTTGCCGTCGTGCTGTGGATCTGGTTGCTGATTGAGTTGAAGATTGTGAACACGAATTGGCTTCGCGTGCAAATCGGCAGCACGCGGCCTACCGCTCTGCCGTTAGGCGTGTACGCGGCCATTATTTATGCGCTTATTGTCCTTTCTGGATGGAGAAGATGTGACCTGAAGTGTGATCTGTCTTTTAAAAAGTCGGACTTGCCCCCGATGGTAGCAACCTTTGGGGTTCTAAGCGTCACGCTGTTGTTGATTACACTGTCTACCGGGCTGACCACATTGGGGATCGCCAAGGCGGTGAGACTCAATCCTCTTGGATTACCTCTCATCATCGCTGTCCCGATAGCGGTATTTGTCGCTGTCCCGATGATCTTCGTCAGTATCGGAGTGGTCGAAGAAATACTTTTTCGTGGCGCGATTCAGAATCTTCTCCGGCATCGTCTGAAGCCGATCGGTGCGTTGGTTATTGCGTCAGCGGTGTTCGGGCTAGCGCATGTGAATAAGAGGGCGCTGGGATATGACGTTCCGAACTGGCCTTACGCCGGGGTGGCCACTATTGCCGGCTTAGGATATGGGTTTGTGTTCTGGAAAACCAGTTCTATCACAGCATCTGCTACGGTCCATGCAATGGTAGACGCGATGTGGATCCTCTTTCTCAGGGGTGGTAAATGAATACGCGGGCCCCCAGGTAGAGCAGGAGACTGCTTCTTTCTCTGCATGGATTGAGGATCGCTCACAGCCCATGCGCCGTCCGCTCGTACCGCTGGTTATTGCGTTTCTTCTGGGCATTATGGCCGTACGCCTGCTGCAGTGTCCGGCGCCCATCTGGTTATTCACCGGAGTTGCAGCCGCCGCCCTCGCCCTGTTGAGTGCCGCGTATCGGCGACTTCGCGTCGCCAGCGCCTTCCTGCTGCTCCTGTTCTTTTCCCTCGGCGCGGGGCGCCTCGGAGTCGAGCCCTACCTCCTTCCCCCACATCACATCGATCGTTTACCCGAAGAGGTCCTGGAGCAGCCGCTTCTGATCGAGGGAGTTGTGGCCTCGCCGGGCGATTCCGTAGCCGTCGATGCCGGAGGCGTCGAGGATGAAGCGAGGCGGGTCCGGATCGTTCTCGACCTGCGAACCATGTGGCTGGCTGGGCGGGAGATCGAGGTCATCGGGCGCGCGCGTCTGACTCTTCCTGGCTCCGAGATCGTTCCTGCCTATGGGGAGCGCATTCGCGGACAGTTCAAGCTTCGCAGGCCGCGAGGATACCTTAATCCGGGCGGGTTCGACTACCCGCTCTATCTCAGGAGTCAGGGTGTGACCCTCGAAGGGTGGGCGGGCGAAGCCTCTCCTATCGAGCGGCGAGGAACAGGCGGAGGGAGCGGGCCGCTTGCTTTTACATATGCGCTCCGCGATCGAATGATTCAGGCGGTGAACAGCCTATTGCCGCCCGAGCAGGCCTCTCTTCTCGTTGCTATGACACTCGGTGAGCGATCCGATATCCCGCGGCGGATCACCGAGGCTTTTGCGGGGTCCGGCACGTATCACATTCTGGCCATCTCCGGCCTCAACGTGAGCATCCTCGCCGGCGCGCTGTTTTTTCTTTTGAAGGCAGTCCGTGTCCCGCTGCGCCCGAGCGCGCTGATCTCGATGGGTCTTATCACCTTTTATGCTGCCCTCGCTGGCGGGAGCGCGTCGGTGGTCAGGGCGGCAGTGATGGCTGATGTATACCTGCTGGGACTGATCCTCGATCGGGAGGCCGATTCGCTCAACACCCTTGCCCTCTCCGCCTTCTGGCTCCTCCTGTGGCAACCACTGTTTCTGTTCGATGTCGGATTTCAGCTTACCTTTGTCGCCACGGGGGCGATCCTGGTGGCGGTCGATCGGCTGCCGTTGGCTTCACTATCGGTACCCTGGCGATGGGTTGCCACGCCCGTATTGCTGTCTGTCGCCGCGTTCCTCGGGACAGCCCCGATTCTCGCCTCCACCTTCCATCGGATCTCGCCTATCGGCATCCTGGCCAACCTCCCGATTGTGCCGTTGAGCGGTCTGCTCACAGGGGCAGGGATGCTGTTTGCCGTGTTGGCGACGGTCATTCCCGGCTCTCTCGGATGGCTTGCCACACTCATGAGATGGCTGATCGATCTGCTGACATTCCTTGCCGGATGGTTCGCGGGGCTACCTTTTGCCTCGATCCAGCTTTTCTCTCCGTCTATACCGATGGCCATCTGCTACTATCTGGCGTTAGGAGCCGCGATGGCGGCCATGGGACGCCGGTGGCTCCGATGGACTGCGTGCGCGGCCGCCCTTGCCTTCGTCGTCCTGATCGGTGTCCGCCTGCTGCCCATCTTTCAGAACGGCCAACTACGGATGACTGTTCTGGATATCGGACAAGGCGATGCGATTGTCCTGGAGCTTCCCGGAAAGCGAGCTATTCTGATCGACGGCGGCGGGCTGTTCGATGATCGGTTCGATGTCGGAGAGCAGGTGGTGGTTCCGTTCCTGCTATCCCGCTGGATTGGCCACCTGGATGTCGTGGTCCTGTCGCATCCGCATCCGGATCACCTGAACGGCTTGCAGGCCGTCCTCCGCCATTTTCCGATTGGCCAGGTCTGGGATAGCGGGCAGCGGGCCGCCATACCGACCTATCTGTGGTTTGAAGAGGTATTGCGCGACAGGCGAATCCCCCACAAGATCCTCGAGGCCGGCTATCAGACATCGGAGTTCGCCCCGGTACAGATCGCCGTGCTGCACCCGTCGAATCCGATGCTCTATGGCTCGCCTCGCGGCCGGTTCTCTGATGTGAACAGCAACTCTCTGGTCCTGACCGTGAAGTACGGCAAGGTGACGTTTCTCTTGCCCGGTGATATTGAACAGGAGGCGGAACAACTGCTGCTTGAGCGGGGAGCCGATCTTGCAGCGCAGGTGTTGAAGGTGCCTCACCATGGCGGCAGGACCAGCAGCAGCGAACCGTTTCTGACGCATGTCCATCCGAGGGTCGCGGTAGTCTCTGCCGGTTATCGGAACCGGTTCCGACATCCCCACCAGGAGACGTTGGACCGGTACCGCACGAACGGCGTCAATCTGTACAGGACCGACCTGGACGGCGCCGTCACCGTCACGAGCGATGGGAATACGGTCAACGTGGCGACCTTTCGACAGTCGAATCGGTAGCTCCGTTTGAGATTTTATTTTTCCGTTGACAGGTCCGGGAAGTCTGATGTACAGTAACAACCTGTGTTGTTTTGTGACTCATTTGTACGAGTTCGGAAGCACAGTAGCGAAGAAGGCGAGGCATGGAGGAGACAACTCATAGTTCACGCGCATTGCTAGCCGTCAAGGAACCCGTGCACAATTGTCCTGAATCGTCGCAACCCGTTCTTCCCTCCCAAGCCCATAAGTACAGAACCCTTCGAGTTGTCCTTATCAAACCATCGCAATTCGATGATGGCGGGTACGTGATCCGCTTTTGGAAGGGCGTACTGCCCAGCAACACGCTCAGTGTACTCCGGGGCTTGACTGAAGATGTCGACAAACGCCGCGTTCTGGGCGACATCGCCATTCAGCTCGATACCTTTGATGAGGTAGCGGAAAAGGTCCCTGTCAAGCAGATCGTCAAATGGAGTCGCCACCTTCACACCAAACTCGTAGTATGTCTGGTAGGGGTTCAAACCCCCCAGTTCCCAAGGGCGCTCGATCTGGGCAAGCAGTTCCGCGCGCATGGGATTGACGTCATCATGGGAGGATTCCATACCAGTGGAACCATCAATATCCTCGGCGACCAGGAACCGGACATTCAGGAACTCTATCGGGAGTCGATCGTAGTCGTAGCCGGTGAGGTTGAAGGACATTGGGGGGGGATACTGGCCGATGTTCTCAACGGACAACTGAAACCCCTTTACTCCTTCGCTGAAGATCTCAAGAACCTGGTCGACATCGAAAAGGCCCCTCTCCCCGTGACCAGTCCCAAGACGATGAAGCATTTTGCCAGGCCCAACTTCGGGACCGTGGAAACTTCCAGAGGCTGTCCATTTTCATGCTCCTTCTGCACCATCATCAACGTGCAGGGTCGAATGATGCGGGAGCGCTCTCCGGAGGCGATCGCAGAACTTATCCGAAGAAATTACTTGGAGCGTGGCATCAACTACTACTTCCTCACGGACGACAATTTTGCTCGTAAGAAGTTGTGGCGCGAGACCTTTGAAGCAATCATCCGGCTCCGCGAGGAAGGGATTGCCATCTCCTTCATGATGCAGGTGGACCTGGCCCGCAAGCCGAAGGAGTTCGTACGTCTCGCGGCGGAGGCCGGCTGCAGCCAGGTGTTCGTCGGCATGGAGAGCGTGAACCCTGAGAACCTCAAGTCCCAGGGCAAGGGGCAGAACAAGGTCGAGGAGTATGTGAGTGCGGTCCGCGAGTGGCACGATGCCGGCGTGGTCGTCCATGCAGCTTATATCATTGGCCTCCCCTTTGATACGAAGGAGCAGGTAGCCCGCGATATCCAGTATCTCATGGAGGTCATCCAGCCGGATCAGGCCTCCTTCTTTATGCTGACCCCGCTTCCCGGCTCCGAGGATCATCGCGAGATGAAGATGCGTGGGGAATGGATGGACCCCGATCTCAACAAGCGGGATTCTTTCCACGCCACGACCGCACACCCCCATATGACCGCCGAGGAGTGGACCGCCGCGTATCAAGAGGCCTGGAAAGCGTTTTACAGCAAAGAGAATATGGCCAACGTTCTGGCGCGATGGCGGCACAACCCAGTGATATACTGGAATCTCATCATGTTGTATCTGTGGTACAAGAACGCTGCCGTGATCGAGAAGCAGCATCCGATGGTAGCGGGCTTTTTCCGCCTGAAGGACCGGCTGGCACGGAGACCGGGATGTTCGATCGATCCGGTGCCGGTCCATCTCTGGAAGCGTACGAAAGAGGTCTGTCGTCTGTTCGTGGCGTGGGCCCGCTTTCTGAAGGAGATGGAGGAGATATGGCTCCAGACCCGTCCGAGAAGTGAAAGAGAGAAGCGGTTTTTCGACGAGGTTCAGCGGATCCAGGGCGAGATCTGGCAGACCTTGAAGATCGCGGAGTGGCAAAAGGCGTATAGCGATGCCAAGACGGCGCTCCCTGCCAAGGCCCGGGCCCTGCTCGATCCCTTTGAGGAGCTTCCCTCCAAGATGTTACTCAGTCGTCACGACTTGAATACATTCCTGAGGAAGTGGGGAGACCTTCATGGCAAGATCCAGACACTCCATCGCTCATGGATCTGGGGAGAAGGACCTGCCAAGAGATGGTTTGAACATCTTTATGCTCTCCATCGGGATGCTTGGCAAAGTATAAAGGTCCATGAATGGCAAGAAGTCTATTCCGACATCCAGGGAAGGCTCCCGTCACGACTGGATCGGCTCTATGTCAGGTATGATGCCTTGAGTAACCGGATTGTCTGCTCTCGCCAGGATCTCAAAACGTTTTGGATCACAACACGGGAGCACATGAGTGGGATGCGATTCTGGCACATTCAGCCTTCTGCGCTTGCGATCACCTGTTTCAAGGAGCTGCTCCTGACAACGGCGTTCGTTCGGAGCCTCTTCGCATCGATTCGCCGGAAACGGGCAGGAGCATCGTAGTCCTGACCGATGGGTGGCGATCAGATTGGACCTCCGATCAAGGCAAGCGCGGTAACCAGTCTCTTCGCTCGGTGAACGATAAGTAGTTGATCTATCTCTTCTACCGCAGCAGGAGGAAGTGCTACCCATGATGAACCTGCCGGTCACGTCATTTTTGTCTTGACAATGGGGTCCACCTCAGTTAGATTCTCTCTCAAGATTTGCGCATTCGCCCAATGAGGAAGCTGAGTCGCGTTCGTTAGAGGGCACGTCGGTCTCCGTAGTTGGGGGTTATTATACGGTCGGTGTCGGATGGGAACCGCATCGATGTGGTGGTTTCGAGACTAGCTCTCCATGGGTAGTTGCAAGAGTGGCCCCCATGAGATATGATTTACTTGGAGTACCTCGTCGCGTAGTGTGTGTTGTTAAGTAACCACGATTAACCGCTAACCAGTCAAACTAAGGGAGGATTGCAGTGGATCGGGGCGACACAATTTTGTTGTGGCTTGCGGCTGGCGGCCTATTGCTCTTCGTGACGGTCGCCATGGTGATTTCGTTCATGTAGTAGTTCCAGCAGATGCAGCGCCAGGATTACGCGAACTCATAAAATCAGCGGCACCACTCAGTAAGCTGAAGGTTGGAATGTTCGTTTCCAATAACACTGCCGTATTGCTGAGCACTCCCTTATATGGCGCGGAGTCAAGCAATGTTAGCTTGGCAGGTGAGTTCGCGAAGAACCCCTAGCGCCCCTGCTAAGCTTTTGAATTACCAGAACCCGAGTCGCCTATTGATGGGCTGTCGTAGTCGGTCGAAAGACTGAAGGCGCGACCTTTTGATGACTCGGGATTGCAGTTGCGTATTGAGCCGGGCGCGCGTTGCGCCCGGCTCAATCTTCTCACTTCCGAGCGCGGACAACGAGGACAGGTCGATCGGCTGACCGCAGCACATGCTCTACCACTGAGCCCAGGATAAGGTGCTTCATCCCGGAATAGCCATGAGATGCCATCACGATGACGTCCACCTCCTTGGTTGCAGCTTCCTCGCAGATCGCATCATGGACTGATCCGGCGATCTCTACCACACGTACCTCCGTTTTCACCTTTCCCTCTGTGCGAACCTCCTCAGGCACAAGTGCTTCCAGCGAGGAGAACAGCTTTTCCCGGATCTCCGCCCGCTCCTCAGCGAGCGTCTCCCCAGGCGTGGGCTGAGAGTAGAGCGGGTCCGGCATCCCGGACACATCAACCGTACACAAAAGGATGACAGTGCCGCCCCGTTCTGCCAAGATAGCATAGGCATGGGGGATGGCGGTGTTTCCGAGGGGTGAAAGATCTGTAGTTACCAGTACTTTCTGATACTTTGGTATCATGGTACTTCACCTCCCTGCGTTAAGTGGATCCTACTACCGTCCGTTCACTGATATTGAAAACATCGCTCTCACGGCGTTCTAGTGCGTCTTCCACTCACGGTAGTCTAGATGCCTAAAATTTAACTGTCGTCGGGTATCTTGTCAATAGATGAGCAAGTAATTTCGCAAAAAGTAAAAGGAGCGTTTTTGATTCGGAGGGAGGCTGTGCCTGCTACTATTGACCAGCCTGTTCTGTGAGCAGGGCCGCATAGCCCTCGCGGAAGGTCGGATAGCGGAAGACATAGCCGGAGGCGAGAAGCTTGGCGTTGTGACAACGCTTGTTGGCGGGATGTCGGGGCGTCCGAGCCCCGGATGATTCACTCGGCCGCGTCGGGGGCACGCCAAGCGTTTTGGCCAGCCAGTCAAGGAGCACCGCCAGCGTGGTCGGTTCGTGATCGACTCCAAGGTAGATGGGGTCCGGGCTCGGGAGCATCATCAGATGGCGCAGGGCTCCGGCAGCATCATCCCGGTGGATACGATTAAAATAGACGGGCGACTCATCATCCCATGCGATCTGGCCTCGACGCACCTGCTCGATCAGCGATGCGCGGCCTGGACCATAGAGACCGCCCAAGCGTAATACAGTGGCCGGGAACGGACCATCCAGCAGCAGCCGTTCGCCTTCGAGAAGGCGCATCCCGCCGAACTCATTTGGTTGGGTAGGGGACGTTTCGTTCACCCAGGCCCCAGAGAACTCCCCGTACACCCCTGTACTCGATGTCAGGAAGACACGTCCGGAATGCGCCTCCTGGGAGGCGAGCGCGTTGAGCAGGTTGTTGAGTCCTTCCACATAGACCGCTCGATAGGCCGCTTCGTCATGGGTATCGGGCGCTGCGGTGTAGAAGATATAGTCGAAGGCCCGCGGTAGCCTCTGAAGCGTATCCGGCGAGGTCAGGTCTGCCGTGACTGGACGAATATCCGGCGGAAGTGTTTCGGGGTGACGACGCAGTCCCCAGACGGTATGTTTCTCAGCCGCGAGTAGCGAGCCCAGCGCCGTACCGATATACCCGCAGCCCGCGATCAATATGTTCGCCATGTTCCATCTCGAGAGGTTGTCAGTTCACAGTACCCTGGTTACACTGTGCCGATTGTGCAGGTAGCGGAATCTCCAGGCCGAGTGCTAGCGCCCAAGCAAGTGTCGAAGTGCACCTTCGAGATCAGGATAGAGGAAGCAATATCCTGTGGCCAGGAGCTGGGTAGGTTGGACGCGCTGGCTGGCCAGGAGCAGTTCGTCCGCCAGTTGGCCAAAGACGAGATGCGCTGCGGCAGCAGGCATCGGAAAGATCGTGAATCGACCAATCACCCGCCCCAGCGTATGCGTGAATTCCCGGTTAGTGACGGGATTCGGCGTAACCGCATTGACCGGACCCTGGAGTGTTTCTGTCGTCAGTGCGTGCAGGACCACACCTAACACATCGTCCAAGGTGATCCAGCTTACATATTGTCGCCCCGTTCCAAGTACTCCACCGAGGCCTTTCTTAAACGGCGGGAGGAGCTTGGCCATTGCCCCGCCAGTCGGACTCAGCACCATCCCAAACCGGAGGTGAACAACTCGGATCCCTTTTTGTTCGGCTGACTGGGTCGATGCCTCCCATTCGCGACACACGGAGGCCAAAAAACCGGCGCCCGGCTCGCTCTCTTCGGTGAGCAGCTCATCGCCACGATCGCCGTAGTAGCCGATAGCCGACGCACATACCAACACCTTAGGCGGCTGCTTCAGGCCGACCAGCGCATCGCACAGCAATTTGGTGCCGTCCACCCGGCTGTCGCGGATCTTCGCTTTCTTCTCGGCCGTCCACCGATCGGTTGCGATATTTTCTCCCGCGAGGTGGACGACCCCGTTCAGCCCTTCCAGGCGAGCAGTATCGACGACGCCCGCCTCAGGATCCCACAGGACGTCGGCAAGCCTTGGCTCCGGCTTGACCCGAACCAGGCGGGTGACACGGTGTCCGCTAGCCTCGATGAACGGAACCAGCGCCGACCCCACGAATCCGGTTGACCCTGTGACAAGGATGCGCAACGATGCCATAAATCAACTCTTAGCTATCAGCGATGAGCTGTCAGCCTCTGATAAGGATGGTGCTGATGGCTGACTGCTGATCGCTGATAGCTTTGCCTCAGGCCCCTGTGACGGGATCCCTCAGGCTGAGCAAGACGCCCATGATAAGATACTGCGCGACCCACCCGATCACGCATGCCCCTACCGCCCGCATCGTCGTCGTATAGTCGAGGGCCTTTCTCACTGCAACGATTGTGGCTCCCAGCATCCAGACGGTTGCCAGCCCGGAAACGAAGCCGCCTATTCCGGGGATGACGCCCAGCAGCCTGATCATTCCCGGAGCGCTGGCAAAACTGATCATCCGCACCCCCGCGCCGACGTCAGTTCTGGTCTGCGGCTCCTGGAGCAACCGTGTACCGACCACGCAGGTAAAAAACGCCCAGATATACCACTCAAGCATCGCCTGCAATGTCTTGAGAAAGAAGTCTCCGACCCCGCTCTGAAGGACGATACCGACTCCAGCGGCGAGAGCCGACAGGATCACTACTAGCGCGGCCTGCAGCGGGGCCCGCCGATCGGCCTTAATCTCCTCATAAAGGCTTTCATCCAGCCTGGCAGCCCGAATCACCCGCTCGCCCAGCTCCTTAATCACCGTTCCTCCTTCGCACGAAATGCGTGTTGACGATGCAAACCTATGGTATCCGGGTCAGGGTGTCAACTATTTTCGGAATGGAGGCAGGCGCTCCAGGGCGATCTGCAGTGAGGAACAAACGGGGTAAGCTTTTGGACCTACGACCCCTCAGGGGAGGCTGGATCCTTCAACAGAGAGACCTTCCCGCTGCTGCCATCTATCCTGACCCGGCTCTTGTTCTGGAGCAACAGTGAGGCGTGTTCCAATATCACAGCGGGGACCCCGCTCTCGCGGGCCAGACAGGCGCCGTGCGCAAGAATGCCCCCGGTTTCCATCACCACTCCAGCCGCCCCTCTGAGGTGAAGGAACATACCGAGACTCACCGCCGGCACGACAATGATGTCGTGGGCGTGGCAGCCGTTCCCATTGCTTAGCGAGTCCAGCCTGTCGGGGTCAATAATTCGCACTGTCCCCACCGCTTCACCGGAAGAGACGGGAACGGCTTGAAACTCCTGTGCAACATCCAGTCTTGGCGGCCTGCCGATTTCCTCAAGCGAGCTCTCGAAAATGACCCTCGGCATCCATTTGCGCTTTGAGAACAGTAGCGCGATCTCTCGCTCCTCGCGTCTGACACGGATCTTTTCTCGTGCTTGCGTCAGATCGCTCAGCAATTCCGGCAGTTCAGACGGAAACAGGTAGAAGATCGCATCGGACTCCATATCAAGCTTTTGACTCAAGACCATCAACGCCTGTCGAATGAACGCATACTCTGCAGCTAGGTAAAATTTGATCGACTCGCGAAGCGGCAAGTATCGCTGGGCATACGTCAGCTCTATGAACAGGGTTTGAATGTCAAGCCGACTCGCGCCAAGCCGCGCCATTCGGCTCCGAACCTCTGCCTCATCCCGCTCTCTGCGCTCCACCTGCTGAAGCGATTCCGCTGCAGGGTGATGAATGGTAGCCGCGGCCTTCCTGAGCAGCCGATCGAGGCTCTGGGGGTCGTCAGCCATGCGAGGCATCGCAATCTCCAGTTCGTTCGGAGCGAGGTGGCCATACAATGCAAGGAACTCCTCGCGCAACATCTCCTTTTGCGCAAGCCTCGACAGATCAATCCCTTCTTGACCGATCTTGCTTCGCTCTAACCCATGCATTAGCTTCTCAATTAACCCATCGGCTTCCGGACCAAACCAAACTTGCAATTGCCGCTTCACCCTTTCAGTAAAGAAAAAGCCGAGCCTCGCCGCGATCACGAAGTGCATGGCAGTGTACTGCTTCAGGTGATTCAGGTAGCCCCAGATCTTTACGACAATCTCTTCAGATGAAAGGTCTGTAAGGGCAACTGATCGCTCCCGGGCCAGGTAGTGCTGTAGTCCAGGTTCTATCGCGTCGGCGAATTGTATGTAGGACGCCTTCCCCCACCTCATCATCCCGCTTAAGAATTCGAGGAAACGGTCGTGGTATTTCCGACCCTCATCCGGTCCGAATCTCCTCACAGCCTCATCAAGGGTCAACTCCTGCTGATAGAGCCCGAGCTCCGGGTAGTGGGCCAGGTGCGGTTCGGCCTTTACCCGGTTCAGGCATGCCGTGATATCGAGGGGAAAGCCGACCTGGAACGTCTTCGCATCCAGCTCAAGGTTGAAGTAGGGGTGTCCACAGATCAGCTCGAACAGCCCCTCGGAGGTCTCCTTGCCGAACGTATACCCAAGCCGGCGGCGGCCAAGCTGAATGCCGCCCTCGTCGCTGAAGATCGCCGTGAAGATCCCGAAGCTCATGGGCGTTGGCGTGGGTAGGATCTCGGCGATGTTACCGTCGCTGAAGACTGCTTCGCCGCAGTCGAGTGTCCCCTTTCGTCTCAACTCGGCGATCCTGTCGCGCAGCCGGTCGATCTCCATTCGTCGGTACCGTGCAGCCTTGCGTTCAATCGGGTCGCCGGCAGTCGAGATGGGCCTGGTCTGTAGGATATGTATCCGCCCTCTAGCGACGGCAAACTCGATATCCTGCGGATGGCCGAAGAGCGCCTCCAGGGCGATACCCGCGTCAACAAGGCCGCGAAGTTGGATTGGCGTCAGGCTCGCGCCCTTTTCGGCGATTCGCGCCTCCAGCACCAGGCCCTCCCGATCTACTCGGAACGTGTCGCCCGTTACCCGACCCGACACCAGCGGCTCGCCCAAGCCGCGCACCGAGTTGACCACGCACTCGTCTTGGCTGAAGGTAACCGGGTTGAGGGTGTAGATTACACCCGAGACCTCGGCATCCACCATCTCTTGGACGACAACAGCCATGCCCGGCTTGCTGTCATTCTCCTCCAGGCCTACGTGCTGCCTGTACAAGGCAGTGCGTGGCGCCCTCATAGAGCGTAAGCACTCGGCCACGGCGTGGATCAGCTCCGAATCGGAAGCGACATTGACGCGTGTCGTATAGATGCCGGCAAAGCTGGCGTGGCGGAGGTCCTCCAAGGTCGCCGAGCTTCGCACGGCCACCCGCTGCAATCCCCGCGCCCGATAGGCTGCGACAATCGCCGACTGTAACCGCTTGTCGAGCTCGATCTGTTCGCCGGGCGATCGGATCGCCTCTTCGCAGGCGTCGGTAGGGATGACGAACCCTCTCGGCACCGGGAATCCGGCCCGCATCATTACACCCAGATGCAACGCCTTCCGCCCGACACGGGTCAGATCGCCCTCCCGGACATCCTGAAGATCGATGATGCAGGGCCTCTCCGTCATGCTTCTCAAGCGCTTGACTGCCCGGCCCGCCAGATGCGGAAGCGATCGCGCTGGACCCGCTCGACTTTCCACCTGTACTTCAACTGCTCCCATTCCGGAACAAAGTGTTCCACCACCGCAGCGCCTGGGGAAGCCAGGATCTCGTCGAGCACCTTGCGGTAAAATCTGGTGATATCCCGCATAACCCCATCCGGGTGCTCCCGCCCCGGGATCTTCAGGTAATCGACGCCCGCCTCGACATAGTCCGGCAGTTCGTGGAGGATGAGCGACGGGCTGCTTTTGAGGCCTAGCCGTTTCGCGGGAGACCCATTCGTGGGGTCGAGATCCCATCCGGCCTGGCAGACCCGATGGCAGCTTCCCCCGCGATTGGAACTGCCAAAGCAATGGTCTTTCCCCTCGGAGTCTACCCATCGATCAAAGCGGAGGTAGCTGCTCATCGTACACCGCCCTGGGCAGATGATCCCCTCCTGAAGCGACGTGAAGAGGAAGACCTCGATGCCAACCGGGACCTCGGCCTTGATTGTGCGGATCTGATCGACCTCTACGCCCCATCGATACGAGAGGATGACGAAGTTGGCGCCGATCTCCTGGTAGAATCGGATGTCCTCCCGGTTGCAGACGGCGCACGTCACGCTGGCGTGGATGTCTACGCCGGGGAATCGCTGGCAAAGCTGCCGGATGCACCCGACATCGTTAAGAATGAAGCTCGACAGACCCCAGCCGATGTACTTTTCAACCTTTTGGTACAGGCGGTCGATCTCGTGCGGACCGGGCACGCTGTTCAGCGCAACCTTGACCTCCTGCCCTCTGCTCCGCGCAAACTCGTGGACATCCCGGATCTCCTCATCCTGAAGCTCATCCTCAGGAGGTCGCCGACTCCAGCCCGCGGGGCCCACATAGACGGCATCCGCGCCGGCTTCCAACACGGCGATCGCCATCGCCTGTGTGCCCCCGGGAGCCATCAATTTCACCATCGTATTTGTCCTTCCCTCTTCATTCTTCAGCCTTCAGTCTTGTATCTTTACAGTAGCGTCATGAACAGGTATAGAGTCGTGGTCGAGGATCTAACACATCCGGACGTGACAGACCGCGTCAGTCTTGGTCCGGTGAGACCGTGAGATAGCACGGGTCGTCACGTCCTGTCCC
>JAGWQH010000104.1 GCA_028870115.1 Candidatus Methylomirabilota bacterium | reverse complement strand
GGTCTTGGCCATCTGCATCATCTCCTTTCGCGTGGATTGTATGAATAACGGAATCAACTTCCGGGTTTCGGCTGGTCAACCATGATCTCGCTGTTACTCCACAGCTAAAGACGCCATCGCCCGTTTATTTTCACGGCGATAGTCGTACCACCGCCGGTTTCTGATTTTGTGTGAACGAAATTCTATCACTTGCCCTATCATCTGTCTAGCGGTTGTTTCGATCCAAAAACAGAGATAGCCATTACTGAGATCACGTTGTAAGCCGATCACGCCGTGTTACGACTCCGTGACCAGCATGGCTCGCCAAGGGCGAGAAGCCTTGCAGGGGTTCACCAGCTCCCGCCAGAGCGTTGTCGCCCCAACCCTCACGATTCGCCGCACGACCGTGGTCGGGCACTGAGCCGAGCGCACTCCTCTATTCTCCTGGGTCATTGCGAGTGCCAGACGGGCGCGAAGCAATCTTGTATCCTACTTACACTCCACCGCCTTGACCGAATCCGAGCCCCGGATCTGCTTGCATGAGCTGGATTGTCAACCGCCTCCTGACGGCTGCACTCCGGGAGCCTCGCCGAGTCACCATCGAGGAAGTGCTGCCCGAAGACCCTGACTGGGAAATCATCCAGGCGCGCCGCCACGAGCCGCTAGCCAACTTCGACATTTATCACCGGGAGCGAGTGAAAAAGAGCGGGCTACGAAAGACCGCACGAGATAGCTGAGGTCTACAGGGTCCGTTTCCGCAGCCGCTCCGTGCGCAAGGAGTTGGACGGGCTGGATGATGAGACTTATCTGCGTATTGTGGCAGCGATCCATCGCCTTCGGGAGAACCCACATCCGCATGGGACCAAGAAGCTCATCGACCGAGAGATCTACCGAATCCGAATAGGCGACTACCGGGTCCTCTACCCGGTAGATGACAAAGCGAAAGAGGTACGGATTGAAGCAGTCCGCAGGCGGGACGAACGGATATATGACTGAGGGCAAGCGCGCGACCTCTCGAAGATCTTCTGGTAACCGGACCGAGCTTTATGCGAAGTGATGTAGCGTTCAGGGGCGTACACGGACGCGATCGCGAGTCACAACGATCATTGCGCCGGACTCCAGCTCAGCCTGATACCGCTCCAGAAGTTCTCGCATCGCGGCTACTTGTTCGTCAACCCGCATCTCCACGAACCGCACGATTGTCTGATGAGGACTACCGTAGACAAAGACGAGCTCCCCGAAGTCCTTGTCCGCGGTCACGGCGATTCGGCTTTCCAACAAGGCGAGATCAAGCAGCGTTTGGTCGTCAGCGCGTGGATCAATGTCCGATGCCAGTCGGACATCATGTTTCAGATCGGTCAGTAGTCGGTGCAGCGAGCGGGAACAGACGCAGACATCGAGCGGGAACTTCATCAGCGATTGGCGACAGGTACCCACTCATGGATTTGCTCACCCGTCACAGACCGGTAAGCAAAGAGCAAACAAGCCTGAATATCCTCTGCTTCCAGAAATGGGTACTCCTTAAGGATGGTCTCCGCCGTCTCACCTGCTGCGAGCATCCCCAGGATGTGCTCTACCGCAATCCGCATACCCCGGATGACGGGCTTCCCGCCGAAGATTTTTGGGTTGACTTGAATCCGCGCCAACAATTCGGCTTCCGCCATGCCTCGTCTCCTCTTCTCTTTCTGCCTCGGATCGCCTTTGATGGTAGCAGCTTTAGGGAGTTTTCACAAACGCGAATAAACTCCGGGTATCAGGTCGTGCAAATCGAACGTGCTTTCGATACGTTGTAGCCTGACCACCATCTCTTCTTCCTTCTATCACTGCAGCGAAGGGTGGTCAAACGGGCTCGTGCCGAGTCGGGTAGCTCTCACGCAGTCCGCCAAGCTTCTTGAATGCACAAGGGGAACGCATCCAGAGGACTACTATAGCAGGCAACCTCAAGATCCGCCGTCTGACCGTCGACCGGCATTGAAACCATCGCATAGACTCAGACGCCAGTCGAGCGCATGGTTGGTACCCGTGCGAGCTGGGACTAGCGCGCTTGACGCTGCTGCCGGTTCCTGATAGGCTCATGGTGCATGAGGAGGATGAGGCCATGACCGTCCAAGTGAAGTTCACCTATAACGATTACCTGCTGTTCCCCGATGACGGCAAACGTCATGAACTCATCGATGGAGAACACTATATGACCCCATCGCCGTCCGAGGGCCATCAGCGCATCGCCATGAATCTCTCGGGGACGCTGTGGCAGTATCTCACCACCCGGCCTATCGGAAGAGCCTACGCTGCCCCATTCGACGTCGTGCTCTCCCAGACCGACGTCGTCCAGCCTGACCTCCTCTTCGTGTCGGCGGCCAAGACGTCCATTCTCACCGCCCGGAATGTCCAAGGTGCTCCCGACCTCATCGTGGAAATCCTCTCCGACACCACCCGCAGGACTGACGAGATCATCAAGCGAAAGCTCTATGAGCGCTTCGGCGTGCAGGAATACTGGATCATCGACCCGGAGCTTGAGACCATCAAGGTCTACCGCATCACCGGTCAGGGCTACCAACGGGTCGCCGAACTGAGCCGCGAGGCAGACGACACCCTCACCACGCCCCTCTTGCCAGACCTGAGGCTCCCACTCTCCAAGATTTTCGAGTAGGTCGGCCAGTCCCCATAGCCTTTGGACCTCCAGACTTCGACAGATCCATCCCTCGCCGGGATTCGCTCGTTGTCATCTCATATCGTTCTCGATCAGCCGCCTCCCGATCACTCTGTCTCTAGCCGCGTCGTCGTCCCTACCTTCAAGATCCGCCGCATGACCGTCGCTGGGCACTAGCCATGCGCGTTACCTGGGGAGTCATTGCGAGGGGCACCGCCCCGAAGCAATCTCAAGGACGTGTCAACCATTATCACTCTTGGCCGCCGATGGTTTCCAGATCGGAAGCGCAATATGGTGGGCCATCAGGTCGAAGTGCTTATCGCAATGAAGAAGGCGGCACGGGTAGCTCAAGACAACAGCAGCGATGAGAAGATCCGTCGTGGGAATTGATAAACCTTTACGTCGCACCGCGTGGGCAATCCCGTAGGCCGATCTCCAGACTGACTTGGTAATCGGGAATTGTTGTAGCGCCTCTAAGTCTTCGCAGATCTCCCGAAACTCCCCTTCTGTCCGTGTGCCGCTGGTAAGTTCCAGGATGATCATTTCACACGTGACTGTCCGCCCCTCAGTGAGCAAACCGTAAACTTGTTGCCGGACAACGGGATTCCCGGTAGGCCGCAGGGCATGGATCCAGGCTGAGGTGTCGATCAGGACCCATCCATCAGCCATCGGCACGCAGCTTGGCGAGTTTTCTCGGAGTTAAGTTCAGTGGAAAGTGGCCCAGTTTTCCAAGGAGACGCTCGATCCGCTGCTGGCGGATAAGGGCCTCCAGGGAGCGGTGGACAACCTCCTTCTTTGTCTTGGCCTTGGTAAGAACCTGCGCCTGCTTGAGGAGCTTCTCGTCAATCTCTAGAGTTGTTCTCATCGCGAACCCTCCTGCATGCAGAAAACTAGACCGACTTTTATGCTATGTCAAGTGTCTTCGGTATTGTTGGTTAGGCCCTCATCTTTCAGCGGGACGTCGGCATCCCCACCTTCAAGATCCGCCGCATGACCGTCGCCGGGCATTTATCCGAAGGTAAAGCCGCCCGGCTACTCCTCTCTCAACCTGGACAAGTACTCACGAGGACTGACGATCTGGATACCCTGAAAGCTCTTGAGTCTTTTTAGATGCTGATCGCCAGAGATGAGATAATCTGCGCTGGTTTCAACCGCACACTCGATGAACATGTTGTCGCTGGGATCATCGCGGATCACGTGAAGACGTCTGGAGGGGAAAGCCAGAAGGATGCGATCGGGATCCTGAAAGAGCGAGAACAGTGAGGCAAGCAGGTCCGCCGATAGGCCTGCCCGCTGCAAAACGACAAGGTACTCGTCCAAGATTGGCGGCGAGACACAGAGCAGGTCCAGGCGATCACGAATCCTGTTAACAATCAGTCTTGGAGGGCCGGCACTGATGAAGCTGGAGAGGATGACGTTGGTGTCCACCACCAACTTGCTCACCGGGCGCTGGCCTTTTCAGTGCCCTGGCCTTTCCCTGCACGAACCGCTCTTACCAGGTGGTCGACATCTCGTGGAGTTCGCACACCCACCTGTTTGAGGGAGCGACCGACTTCCCGCCAAATCCGGTCAAACTCTGTCGCGTATGGCTCCCCCCGCTCAAGCCTGGCCTTGGAGAGCCGGAAGGCTTGCCGGAGCAGCCATGAGACGCTGCGATCCTGTTGAGCGGCAAGACGCTTGAGTTCCGCGAATTCTTCTTCAGCAAGCGTAATCGTCGTTCTCACCATCACTCCAACCTCCTACATCAGTGATATGACTCGATCATACTATATCCTAACAGCTAAGGGTGGTCAAACGGACTTGTGATTTACCGCACGACTGTCTCCGGCCACTAATGCGGATAGAACACACGCGCCGTTGCTAACGTTCAGGAAATCTCAGGAGCAAATCCTACTTTGAAATCAGCGGTTATCCAAATGCCGCCCGATCAACGCCCATCGTTACCCTTCGACTTCCACGGAGCGCGGCGCAGCGCCGCGAGCGTCGGCCACGGGCATTTTGCCGGCCACCTGCCTTCTCCGTGCAGTTCCGCCCTACCCCGGGCGAGCCGGTAAGCGCTCTTTATTTGAGCCGCGGCGGTCTTGACGAGGCTTGGACTGTGCCTGAAGGCGAGATCCAGCATGCTCGATTCATACGTCAGATCATTCCAATCGCCATAGACGTACTCCGGTCTCTTCAGGATCCGGAATGACCGTTCCGCGTGTTCCTCGACCGCATAGCGGTATGTTGCCACCCAGCCTTGCAACTCGTCGCCCAAGGCCTCCACGTCCAACTCCTCGAAGCGGCGAGCGCGGAACGCCTCGAGCTGTCCCTGAAGCCACTTCACGAAATCTACAGGCGATTTCTTCCTTGGCATGTTTTCCCCTGACAGTTGATGTGGACGGTTCTTTGCGCCAGGATATCTTATCGCCCCAGTTTATGAGCCAGCGTGTGTGGCGGCCAACCGGCTGAGCCACGTCAAATGTTCTTGGTGCCCTGCGACCGCAGAATCGAGAAAGGCCTGTATGGTCCTCGTTGCACTGCCGAAGGTCTCAACTCGGCGCGGACACCCGTTGCGATTCGTGAGAATCTCGTCGCCTAGCCGAAACAGTCGCTCATGGGGATCATAACGTCCGCCGAAGAGATGAGCCGCGACTTCCGGCGTTACCTGCAGCCCACGGTCGAACCGGAACGAGCCCGGTCGGCGGCCGGTAATCACGCGAAAGGCACTCCGATCCCCTGCGCCCGCCCATCGTTTGTAATGGGCGTTGGCCTGAATGCGCTGCCGGACGTCGGCGGAGAAGCTCTCTGGCTCGGTTTCTTCCTCCACGAAGATGTTGCTCTCGACTTCGAATAGCCCAATGAAGTAGAAGTTGCTCCCCTGAGCCCAACCCGCCTCGTCATAATTCCAGAGTCTCGCGAGGAACCACAGTTGATCCCCTTTCGTCGCATCACGCAGATTCGCCGATCGAGAACTGACGATATCGCCGTAGGTGAAGGTGTTGAACTCGGGATCGAGATGAGCACGATAGAGGGCAACGCTCTTCGGGACATACGCGGCTAGCGAGTCGGCGCGTCTGGTGTAAGTAGGCAGGTCACAATACCTTGGGATACGTGCGCAGTTAACGAAGTTGCGGTGTTCTTTGATCGGGACGAATTCGAACGTCCCGTCGGGGAAAATGGGGCTCCGTAGACCTCGCCGTGACGCGTCCGCCATGTTAACGCCTACATTTACAACGAATAGTCGCATGAGTACTCTACAGCTCCGTCGCGGTTAGGGTGCCGACGAAGTCGTTGTCAACCACAAGCCCTTTCGGATATCCTTTCCGGCCCAGAACAATCTTCATCCGTTTTCCCAACTCGGGTCGTTCGGAGGCCACTTATGCGGCGCGGCAGCCACTCCGCTTCGGAAGCGGCCATGGACCCACTCAACAAAGGCCCTTGCGCGTGCCTCATCGTGGGTCATAAACCCATACCGCGCCTGGCCACTCGGAATGGTGGGGCGTGCCTCCAGCGGCACCTCACGCGGCTTCCCACCGAAATAATAAAAATTCGAGGAGACAAGTACCCGCCGACCCGACAGATCCTTGATCTTATGGTCTCTATCCTCACAATCATCGGTGGGATTCCAGTGGTTGGGATTCCTGACCTGCTCAAAATCGTCGGGGCCCTGAGGATGGTTTGTCAACGGACGGTAGATGTTATCCCCGGCCCGATAGCGACACTCGGGCCTTACAAGATCGGGAATCTTGGCCTGAAAATCGTGGAGACCAAAGTACTCGTACTGTTCGATTATGTCCGTGATCTGCATCAGAAAGATTAGTCTTTCGTTACCCACCCCATCACCGTTCAAGCTCTGTGAGGTGAATCCTGCTATCCAATCCCCACACCTCTTTGCCTTCCGGATGCCTGGCTTACACGTAGCGAGTGTCAACACTCCAAAAAATGGATTTGGTGCGAAACCGGTATCGTCAGTCAGTTTGTAGGAGAATAGCCTCATAGCGCCCTCCATGCGTCAAGCTACGCGAGGCGTGCTCGACAAGCTTCTGCCAAAGCCTCTATGATCATCCCATTCTGACACTGAGCTGCCGAAGACGTTCCAGGAGTCTGACCAGGCCCCAGGTGTCCTGGTGGCAATAGCGGAGCAGGTTGCTCCGGAGGCGGCCCTTCGCGTTCGGCTCTATCCTGTCCCCATTGAAAAGTAGCCGCTCCAGCTCAAGACTCGCTGTTCCTCCATCAGCGATTGCGAGGTTACTGTAATGAAGCTCAGGCACGAGTGCCGGAAGAACGCTCTTCAGGCTAAAGCTGCCTCCGAAGTCCGGGTGGTACACGTGGTTACGGACAACCGGGAGCGGGTCCACCAGGCGAGCGACGATGCTCCGCAGCGGCGTTGCGAGGGCCGGCAGAGCGTCGGCCATCTGCTCGATGCACCCACGCTCGAAGCTGGCGTTGTAGGCAACGACCGTTCGAGCGGACTCGCACCCCTGGACCAGGCGCTCCGCAAGCGTCGGCCTTGGATCTTCAGGCCCTTCAGCGAGCCACTCGTGATGAGTGACGCGGTCATCGGCCTCCTGGACGTGGCAACTGAACTGGACCGGCACGGCATCGTAGGGGTGGCACCCCTCCCAGACTGGAATCGCCAGGCCCACGGTCTCGAAGTCGAGAAAGGCGATCGGGGGCACGAAGACGTCCAGCGCTCTGGCGAGGGTCGCCTCCACGATAATTCGGCCTTCTTGTACCGCGCGCCGCTGTCGGTCCGCAACCTGTCCGAGCGATACCTCTTTCGGAAGGTCATAAATCGTCCGGTAGCCCTGCCTTTCGAGCTCCGGGGCCCGGCGTTTCATGGCGTAGAGCATGCTCACGTGATGGGGCGGAAGCGTCGGCCAGCATCGCGCCATGAATGGGCAGTCGTGGGGCATTGTGCAATGAGGCCCGATGGCCACGTCAGGAACCGACCCTTCGAGCATCTCGATCTGCTCGGCCACCCACCTCAGCACACTCTCCTCGACCGCTCCAACCGTCTCCGTCACGTCCGACCGCACGAAGAGGTTCGAGAGGTCCGGATAGGCGCATTCACGGTTGAGATGCATCACCTCGCTGCCCACGAGGTCGAGCCCGTTCTGTCGCAGAACGTGCGCCTGGATGGCCACGTCGGAAATGTAGTGGTCCTTGACCGATGTGCTTGACTTCACCTCAATAAGGCGGAAACCATGAGTGTCCCGCTTCAGGATGTCCACCGCAACGAAGACGCCGTCTGCGCGGAATGATGCCTCATAGACCGCCGGCGCGCCGTCTTCGAGTGCCTGCCGGGTCAGTCTGATACGCTCGTCATAAGCATTGTATGGCAGATCGATGACAAGCCCGCCGGGAACATAGGTTCGGGCGAGTTGACCGACGCGGATCCCTCGATCCATCACCGCCTGCGCCATCTCATCCGGTTGAAGCTCGGGCGCTGTCGGCTCGCGCACCATCCACCAGAGGCGCTTATGACACTGCAGCCCCGCCATCACTCGGGACTTCGAGAGACCAACTTGGCGGCTGTGCCCCATCTGTCCTACGGCCTGCTCAGACGGCAAATTTCGCCCCGACGAAGTCGGCGTGGACACCAGCCATCTCCAGCAGGCCTGGGCTCCGGTAAGGATCGATCAAGAGGCATGTTGTCTCGATGCGCGCACTTGAGGAGCGGAACCTACTTGTCACAAGCCCCCGCGCTTTGAGCAAGGCTTCGAGAGTCGCGGCGACATCCTGCATCCGACGCAGATCGTCCGCCGACTTATCTTTCTTGTAGAACCTCAGGCTGATCCCCCACATGCCAGCCTGCCAGTCGAGGCGATAGAAGAAATCGTCGGCTCCTGGGGCGTCGAAATGATACTGAATCCACCAACGCCCCCGGCTCGTACCCTGGAGTAGATACTCCTTACGAGCGCGGTTGTAAAAAGGATGGAAGTAGACAGTACGGTACCCATCGTCTTCCTTCACTTCGACAATGTCACCGAGTTCGACGTGGAAGAGTCGCTTGAACAGGTTGTACTGGTATATGGGATTCGCCCACTGACTATCCCAGAGCTTGTTATCAACCCACTTCCCGCTTGCGATGTCACCAACGTGGACCGTCGCCGCTAGTACCTTCTCCTCGCTTTCTCGATAGCCTCGGTAACACCATTCGGCCCAGTTCGTCAGAATGTCGCTGACTTCAAGGCTTCGCGCCAATAGACCCTCCACCCAGTCCTTGAAGTCGAGGTGGGTCAGCATTGTATAGCTTGGTGGGCACCGAAAATCGAAGTCATAGCCCGTTTTCAAGAGTAACCCCATGATTCGATCTCGCTCAACCCCGCACAGCGGTGGCCACTCATCGGCGTGCGTGGCCGTGTTCTCGATGTTCCGCACGAGTTGATCGTTCCCTGTGAGCAGCGCATCGACCTTGTCCTCAATGACAAGGCAGATCTTCGGTTGTGACACCAACTCGAAGACAACAACGATGTCGACCCCGTGGAACTGTCGCCTGATATGCACCGCGGCGATACCGTCTCGCTGTACGGCCAAGCCCCTCGAACCAAATACCTGCTCGAACAGGCGCCAGCTTGCTTCCGCCACAAGTTGATTGGGATCGTTCAACCAATCCAGGAGCCAACAGAAAAATGCGTCCTGACTCAACTCAGATGTAGCGTACTCGAAAAGGTTTGGCTTACCCATGCAATCCCCTCCCCTCGCGCTTATAGATCGATGCTGCGCTAGATAAGATGCGCTTCACCTCGCGCCTCAGCGCGGCCGGCAGCACGACCTCAGCCGCATCCCCCCAACCGAGGATCCACCGCGCAATCTCGAATCAGCCGCCGGCGCGGAAGGTGAACTCGACCCGGTCGTCGCGCCTATCCCCTCACTGAGGGTGATCAGGGCACTTCAACAGCAACGCAGGCACGTTATTTGGGGAGATTCTGCGTCCGAGCTGGTCGAAGGTTCCATTGCGACCTGCGTGCCCAAGAGGTCTCCCCAAGGCGTCGTACACCCTCACTTCTCCATCCGGGTGCCGCTCGAATCGTCCGATCGTTCGCCCGAGATTATCCCTGATGTGTTCAGACATAGTCTCAACCAGTCGGCCAAGCGATTCTTCGGAGGCCCGCACCACCTGTCCGTCCGGCGCGAGGACAACGGCATGAATAATAAGTGCAACCATGCATGAGGCGATAGACGTGGATATCGTCCTCGCTCCGTACTTTTCGTCGAACGCGAACAGGTTAGCTCCCATCTTATTAATCGGTCTCCATCGTTTCCTACATTACCCCATAGCTGTGGCAGGTAACGTCACACTATTGACGATAGAGGCGGCTTGCGGCCTGGAGTTCTTCGGCCACCAGCCGGCGTAGGGACTTTGGCTGAAGAAGCGTTGCGGCGCTCCCCCAGCTCAGGATCCAGCGGATGATCTCGAAGGCGCCCCCCGCTCGGAATGTCAGTTCCACGCGGCCATCGCGCAGGGTGCGGATCGTCTGGGTGGGGTGCCACTCCCGCTCGCGGACGTAGGGCGCTTGATCTGCGCTGAACCGGACGACGACCTTCCTGGGCTTTTCCCAGACCACTCCGAACGCCTCGGCCTCGTACCGCTTCCAGTCGAACCCAGAGTCCACTGCAAACATCTCGCCAGTCGGCTCAATGGCCTGAATCCTCTCAACAGCAAGCGTGGTCGTGCCCCCATACGCGGATACCTGGCCAATGCAGTACAGCCTTCCTTGAAAATTGAAAAGCCGGTACGGGTCATAGGGAAACCTGCTCGGCTTGTCGCGCCAAGGGGCATGATACGTGGCGAGGCAGCGCCTCCGCTCCACGATTGCCTTCACCAAGTGGAGGATAACGGCCTCGAGCCCCACATAATCCTTCACGCCGCGATCCCGTTCCTCAATCGCCCCGTCTAAAGCCATCGCGAGGCGCCCTTCCTTTGTCGGAACGAGGGCCTGTAGTTTGCAAAGGGCGCTTGAGAGGGAGGTCCTGAATGGCTGCCGACCGCCTGTCTGCTTCACTGCCCAGAGCAGCGCGGCGACTTCCTCGGCATTGAGCGGAACCGGCGGGAGAAACCGTCGGAACGTAGGATCTAGTCGCGGGCGGCTGAATCGCCCAGACTCGTCAGGCATGACCGGGAAACCGGCCTCGTTCAGGGTTCGGAGATCACGGTAGATCGTCTCGCGGCGGGTCTTAAAGCGGGCGGCCAGTTGGTAGACGGTCTGGCTGCTCCCTCCCATGAGCAACCTTGCAAGCGAGATGATGCGCACCATCTGTCGGTCGCGGCGGGAGAGCGCATTCTCTACCATGAGCGCGAGTCTATCTTTACGGAATCGAATAAGTCAAGCGGCCACCGACATTCCGTGGCGTTAGACCGCACAGACCTTCACTACAATAAGCTTAACGTGAGCGTACCTGAGCGGAGCGCAAGGACACCCGCTGGAGCAGGACCACGCACCGCCCTGAAGGACCTGCTCGGAGGAGGTCCCCGAGGGAGAGGGGACTCCTGACACTGACAACTCGGCAATCCCGCACAGAGAAAGGACGTGACATGCTGACCAGACGCCGGTTCTTGAATCTTACCCTTGGAACTACCGTTTTGACCCTCTCTAAGCCCCTCACTTGCTCGACACCAGCGAGCCTTGACCGCGGCAGCATCAAGCGTCGGTGCCTCAAGGTCATCAGCGCAGCTCTTGAAGGCGCCGTGAGACCCCGAGCGCGCTACCACTCGACGATCACACGTGGGGACCATTCCACACGGCCCGGCGCGCACTGGGCGTCCTCGACGCCTATCCTGCCTTTGCGCGCCAGGAAGTGATCATCTCGCATTTGCGTGCGTTGTGCGCCGACCCGCTCCCCGAGCTTCGACTTCGGGCGGCATACCTGTTGGCCAGAAGCGGAGATCCGAAAGGCTTCGACATACTCCGAACCGCCGGCGCAGAGCCGGGAAGCCCTGAGGCGCTTCTCCGGACGGCCTTGCTCGTCAAGGCCGGAGACCGGGCGTCCCTGCCGATCCTCATAGACTTGACGCGGGAGACGCCCGACGCTCTCGAAGACGAGTGGGCCGGATCTTGCGCGATCGACGCCTTGCAGGAGTCCGGCGACCCCAGGGTACTCCCAGTGCTTGGCGAGCTGGCCGATACGGCCTCCGACTACATCAAGGTGCGCGCGGTCATTGCGCTCCGCACCTTCCCGTCTCAGCGCGGTTGCGAGTTCCTGCGGGCGGCCGCGCAGAGAGCGAGTTCGCTACGGACCCGAGTGTACCTCGCGATGGATTGCCGGCGCGACGGGTACCGAGACCTGGAAGCCCTCCTCGAGCCTGCCCTGCTCAGTGACGAGGCGACGGAAGCCGGGCTGGACGCCGTTACCTTTTTAGGTGCCCGTCAGTACATCCCAGCGTTGCGCCGCCTGGTTCTCGACCACAAATGCTGCCCGTATCGGCATAGTGCGGCGCGGGTGCTTACCCTTTTCGGCGATCCCGCCGGTATCACGCACATGCAGATGAAGTGGCAAGACGCTTTCGACGTGGAGGACGTCATTGGCTGCGCCACCCACCTGGAGGATCACTTCATCACCACGTTGACGCAGTCGCCTCACTGGTACCGCCCCATGGTGGGGTTACTTATCAGGACCACCCGCCGCGACCAGACCGCCTTCACACAGCTCCTCACAATCGCCAGGACCGGGCAGACCGGGGAGCTCGAGGGTCTCGCGATTGTCCTGGGACGCGGGGACTGGCGTCGGCCAGAGGTCCTTCCGATATGTGCTGAGATGCTACGGCGTCCGCTTTTCCCAGATACCCTTCGATCCCGACTCTGGGTCGTCATGATAGCCTTGGACACGTTAAGCGGCCAGTTCCACGGTTTCCCGCCCGACCTGGCGCTGTACCCGCATCCCTTTATGCTCACATGCAACCGACGATATGGAACGCCTCGCAGTTGCCGTCAGGTGACGGGCGGCGAGTGTCGGCACCGTGAGGTGTTCACGAGCACAAGGAACCTCTGACGACTATCTACTCACCCGACGATTGAAAGGAGCACCACAGTGGTTACTGGAACGGAGTTGCGTTTTGCCCCCACTGTTGCCGCGATGGAGGCCTTCATCGAGCCACACCGCCCCTGGTTGGAATCTGCGCTGGGATGTCCCTTGTCCGAATCTGTGACTTTCGAGCTCGAGGTGGCGTTTGGCCAACTCGCCGCAGAAGATCTGCGGGGCGGGGTCCCCCTGGACCGGCAATGCCTGGCCGGCGCGGACGCCCTGCGTCCGGCGGTCTCGCGCTGGGCTATTCCGCCTGTGAGCCCCAGGATCACCCTGCGGCCCGGACGAAACCGCCAGGCCCCGATTCTCGCCCGGGACCTCGCATGGGATCCTCATTGGAAGGACACCCCGGTTGTCTTATGGTTTCACGGGCTGAAACACGGTATCGTCGCGATCAACATACCCCATGTCTCGTTCGATAGAGGCCTGAGCCACGACTGGCAAGCTTGGCTGCTCGTGAACCGGACCGAATTGGCTCCAGCCCTAAGCCTGCTGAGAGGGCTGCTCGTTAAGTCTCGCAAGAGTGTGCAGATATTCCTTGGCCAGGATGTGCCACTTCCCCTGAATGGCTACGACTGGAACCAAGTCGTCCTCGACCCAGCCGTCACGCGCTTGGTGCGCGATGACTTCGAGACCTTTCTCCAGCGGGAAGCCTGGTTCAAACGACATCGGTTGCCCTTCCGACGCGGCTACCTGTTCTACGGACCGCCGGGAAACGGCAAAACGAGCGCCCTCCGGGTGATGGCGTCGCATCCGGCGATTTCCGCCCACAGCCTGGATTTCTCCGACAAAGATCTCCGGAACCAGGCACTCACGGCGGTCTTTGAAGAGGCGAGCTATGATGCCCCTTCTCTCGTGATCTTTGAGGATCTCGATCGTCTCTATGGAAAGACTGATACCGGGGACAACCGAACGAAGATTACGCTTCAACACCTCTTGAACTGTCTGGACGGGCTTGCCGAGTACGAGGGCGTGATCGTCGTGGCGACCGCGAACGACCCGACGGCCCTCGATTCAGCCATCCTGCGACGGCCAGGTCGGTTCGACAGGGTTGTACCTTTCCGACCCCCAGCCGCCGGCCTGCGTCACGAGTATTTCCGCCGATTGAGCGCCCGGTCCTTCGACGAGGAGACTCTTGCGAGGGCGGCGAGTGAGGCTGACGGGTTCTCGTTCGCCCAGCTTCGGGAAGGCTATATCCTCGCCGGCCAGCTCGCCTTCGGGCGCGAGGGCGAAGAGGTCCGCCCGGAAGACCTCCTGGAAGGGATCCGCATGGTCCGGGTTGAGGCGCAGACGGTGGGCAGCCGCCTCGACGGTCGAGGCGTTGGCTTTGGGCTCGCCGCCAGCCAAACGCCAGCCGCCTGACCGCACTGGGCGTTTGGGGTTACGAGTCCCCTGTTGGTGCGGAAGTACTGGGCGCCTGGTTTGACCGGGTGGGCTCGCCTTCGGCGGTCCTGGGAATGACGCTGATCCCGCCGTTCTCCTCCAAGACCGCGAAGCGCGCCTGGGCCGGTTCGACCAGCCCGTTGCGCCGAAGCGCCGCCAGCAGTTCGTCGAGGGTGATCCGTTCGCGTCGCAAATTCTCCTGGAGGATGCGTCCGTTGTGAATCAGGAGCGTTGGCTGAGCCTCGAGCAGGCGGCGCGCGCGCTTGGAGCGATACGCCACTTCGGTCACGCCGTAATTCAGCGCAAGGATGGTCACTGCCCCGATGAGCCCGCCCCCGAGCGAGTTGTCGTTGCCGATCACGGCGTTCTGGACCACATTCGAGATAATGAGCAGGACAACCAGGTCAAAGGGGGTAAGCTGGCCCACTTGCCGTTTCCCGGTGAAACGAAAGGCCAGCAGCAGAAAGAGGTAGACGACACCTGACCGCAGTATCTTTTCAGCGATGGAAATCTCAGGAATGAAGAGCGTCCACATGGCGTCTCCCTTCAGGTATGGTTGGGAGGCAATGGATGCCCACGGGAGGGTATATCCTCGCCGGGGGGAGGTTATGCCGAGGTCACGCTCCGGTGATCGTGCCCGGACCCAACAGGGCCTCCACCTGTTGCCTGAGCGACTCGTCCGCTGCCACGGTCATATCCGGCGAGGCGGCAATGGTGACCTGGGCGCCTGGAGTAACGGTCAGGTGGAGCCTGACAGGAACGGGTCCCGGGAATCTCAGCAGCAAGCCTTTTAACTGCTCAAGTTGTGGGTCGGACAGGTGCGCCTCGTCTACCGTAATCTCCACCACCGACCCTCCGTTGCGCCTGGCGGTCGAGAGGGAGCTGACTTCCGTCAAGAGCAACTTGACCACCTCTTCGCCGACATCCACCTGTCCCTTTGCCATAATGGCCGCACCCTTCACCAGATGGAGCAGGTTCGCCTTATACAGCTCAGGAAATGCCACCGCCTCCACCGTCCCCGCCATGTCCTCGAGCGTCACGAAGGCCATCCGCTCGCCGCTCTTTGTGGTAATCTCCTTGACCGCGGATACGATGGCGCACAGCGTGACGGTCTCTTTGTCCTGGCAGGCCGCGAGGCGATCGGTCGTAACGGCCGCAACCTTTGCGATGACATCCCGATAATCGGCCAGCGGGTGGCCGGTGACGTAGAAGCCCAATGTCTCCTTTTCGGCGGACAGGCGTTGACCGGGCGACCACTCCGGGATATCGGGCAGCGCTGCCGCCTGGTGGCTGAGCCCACCCTTCGCCTCCAAGACGTCCAGCAGCGAGACCTGACCCTGGATCCGCTCCCGCTGTGCGCCGGCGCCGGCCTCCATCGCCTTATCGGCCACAGCCATAAGCTGAGCCCTCGCCGCCCCAAGGGAGTCAAATGCCCCGCACTTGATCAGGCTCTCGATGACACGCTTATTCACCAGACGCAGGTCCACCCGCTCGCAGAAGTCAAAGAGAGACCGGAAAGGACCCTTATCCCGCCGTGTAGCCAGGATCGACTGGATGGCCGTCTCGCCGACATTCTTGATGGCCACCAGCCCGAATCGAATCTGCTCTCCCACCACAGTAAAGCGGCTTTCCGACTCGTTGACATCTGGCGGTAGGACGGTAATCCCCATCTGCTTGCACTCGTCGATATACTTGACGATCCCGTCGGTATCAGCCATCTCTGAGGTGAGGAGGGCCGCCATGAACTCAACCGGGTAATGGGCTTTCAGGTAGGCGGTCTGATAGGCCAAGAGGGCGTAAGAGGTCGCATGGGGTTTGTTGAAGGCATATCCCGCAAAGGGGGCCATCTTGTCGAAGATCTTTTCCGCCGTCCGCGCCTGGACCCCTTTGGCCTTCGCCCCGTCGACAAACTTCTTTCGCTGTTGATCCATCATCTCAGGGTCTTTCTTACCCATCGCCTTACGCAGTACATCCGCTTCACCCATCGAGAATCCGGCGAGATCCGAGGCGATCCGCATGACCTGTTCCTGGTAGACCATGATCCCGTAGGTCTCTTTGAGGATCGCCTCCATCAACGGATGATCGTAGCGGATCTTGACCTTGCCGTGCTTGCGGTTGATGAAGTCGTCAATCATCACCATCGGTCCCGGTCGATAGAGCGCCACGAGGGCGATGACGTCCTCCAACCGTTCCGGCTTCAGACGCCGCATCAGATCCCGCATCCCTGAGGATTCCAGTTGGAACACTCCGAAGGTCCGCGCCTCGCCGAGCAGTTGGAAAACCGCCGGGTCGTCGAGAGGGATCTCCTCAATCTGGATCTTACAGCCGCGTCCCGACGCGATCAGCTCCAGGGTATTAGCGATGACCGTCAGGGTCCGCAGGCCCAGGAAATCAACCTTTAGCAGACCGATCTTCTCGATGGCTTTCATGGCGTACTGGGTTGTCGGCTTGCTGCCGGCCTTTGGATCTTTATACAGCGGAACATGCTCGGTGAGCGGGTCGCCGGAAATCACGACGCCGGCGGCGTGGGTTGAGGCGTGCCGTGTCAGCCCCTCCAGACACTTGGCAACCCGCCATAGTTCCCCGACCTCTGTCCGGTTCTGCACCGCCTCGGTCAGCGGCGGGCTCTCGGCGATCGCCTCATCCAGGCTGATATTGATCCGATTGGGAACCAACTTGGCGATCTTGTCCACCTCGGCATAGGGCATTCCCAGGCCCCGCCCGACGTCACGGATGACCGCCTTGGCCCCCATTGTTCCGAACGTGATAATCTGAGCGACATTATCGGCTCCATACTTCCTCGTCACATAGTCGATCACCTCGTCCCGCCGGTCGTCGCTGAAATCGATATCCATATCCGGCATGCTGATCCGTTCGGGGTTCAGGAACCGTTCAAAGATCAGGCCGTACCGGAGCGGATCGATGTTGGTGATGCCGAGGCAGTAGGCAATCAGCGAGGCGGCCGCAGACCCGCGGCCGGGGCCGACCGAGATCCCCCGATCCTTGGCGAACTTAATGAAGTCCCAGACCACCAGAAAGTAGCCGGCGAAGCCGGTCTTCTGGATGACCTCCAGCTCATACCTCAAGCGCGCCTCAACCTCGGCATTTACGTCCGGGTATCGGGCCTTCAATCCCTGCCAGGACAGATGGGCCAGGTAGGACTCCAGGGTGTACCCCTCGGGCACCTGATACTTTGGCAGGCGAAGCTGTCCGAACTGGAGCTGAAGGTTGCACCTCTCAGCCACGGTAATGGTATTCTTGACCGCTTCCGGCAGCTCGGCAAAGATCCGCTTCATCTCCGCTGCCGATTTGAAATAGAACTGGTCGGTGGAAAAGCGCCAACGATCCTTATCCTGAATCGTTTTTCCCGTCTGGATGCAGAGCAGGACCTCATGGGCGCGCGCATCTTCCTTGCTGGGATAGTGCAGGTCGTTGGTGGCCACAATCGGCAACTCAAAGGCTTTAGCGAGCCGAAGGACTCCGTCAGTCACCGTCTTTTGCTCCGCCATCCCGTGATCCTGAACCTCCAAAAAGTAGTTCTCGCGCCCCAGCGCCTCCATGTACCAACCGACGGTCTCCTTTGCCCGTGCCTCATCGCCATCCAACAATGCCTTAGCCACTTCGCAGTTCAGACAGCCGGAGAGGGCAATGAGCCCCTGACAATGCTGGGCAAACAGCTCCCGGTCGATTCGCGGCTTGTAATAGAACCCTTCCAGGTAGCCGGCCGACACCAGCTTGATCAAATTCCGGTAGCCGACCTGGTCCTTGGCCAGCAAGGTGATGTGGCTCGCGCCCTCGTAGCTGCTGTCCTGTTTAGACCTCTCGAAGCGGCTGCCGGGGGCAATGTATACCTCAGAGCCGATAATCGGCTTCACCCCCTCTTTCATCGCGAGGGTGTAAAAGTCGATCGCCCCGAAGAGGTTGCCGTGATCGGTCACGGCCAAGGCGGGCATCTTATACTCTTTCGCCTTGGCCACCAGCTTCTCCAACCCGCAGGCTCCGTCCAACAGGCTGTATTGGCTATGGACGTGCAGATGAACAAAATCAGAATGGTGCATGATTCTCCTAAAAAACTAGAATTTAGGCACTGGATTCGGATCAGGGATTGCCGTGTGCCGGTTTAGCGTCGGACCTCCAGTTGAGCAAGAATCGCATCGATCGATGTCTCATCGCCCGCCAGTTCACGCCGGACAAACTCCCACTGCGCGCGTTCGTGCGCGGCAAGCCCGTGGACCAATGAGCCCTCTTTTCTGAAGACTTCATTCTCTACCTGTTCGAACAATCGGACGGACCATCGTAGAATGATGTTCAGTAAAATGAGCGTCACACGCCACGGTAGGACCCCGACGAAGGCGCCGACGGCGCCGCCAAGCCATGTCCGGACTGCTGAGTCGTACGGCGTGTCACCTGCGCGGGTGAGCGCTGTGCGGAGCCGATCTCTGGTCTGCGCCTCGAGTTGTCGCAACGCCTCCCACTTACGTCGCTGGTCAGGCCGGGGCGCCAGATGCGCGGCCATAGCGTACACCGCCTCCCCGAATACCTCAATATCGTATGCTCGCTTCAGACTCTGCCGGGATGCCATCATTAGCCCAAGTATCCCATGGCCCTAGACCGGTGCAGGCACGCCAAGTTGTTTGCAGATACGGGCGGAGGTAAACTCTGGAATCTCCCTGTGGCGCGGTACCGAAGTCCGGCGACGGGTTACAGGATTTTCCCAGATCGAGTGTTCTGTACCTTCCCGCACGAATCGGCAACCGTGCTGGCGCAAGTGGCGAAGCAGGTCGCGCCGCTTCATCAGGCGGCCGTTTGGGGCACGACGCTGATATGGGATGCTGCGGTCAGCAGTAAATGGATGGGTTCTTCCACATCAGCTTCCGGATCGGTACATGATGGATCAGGCTGTGGGAGCGGCTCGCCGCGCAGTAAGGCCGTTTCTGTCATATCGACTAAGGCGCTTGCCAGCAAGCGCCGGGCTTCTTGCAGTGTCTCCCCAAAGGTAATGGTGCCGGGAAAGTCCAGCACTTCCGCGTGAACCCCACGCTCAAGGAACTTATACATCGCTTTGTAGGTCAACATCTGTTACTGACCCAGACGGCTTGTTGTGATAGCCTGCCTGCGCAAATGCCGTATAGCGCGCAACCTAAGCGAGGTCACTCCCACTCAATGGTGCTGGGAGGCTTGGAGGAGATGTCGTAGACGACGCGGTTGACGCCTTTGACCTCGCTTACGATCCGGCTGCTGATCGCCTGGAGCAGGTCATGGGGCAGGCGCGCCCAGTCGGCTGTCATCCCGTCGAGGCTGGTGACGGCCCGGATGGCGACAACATGCTCATAGGTCCGTTCGTCACCCATGACCCCCACTGTTTTGATCGGCAACAGGACGGCAAACGCCTGCCATAATTCGCGGTCGAGTTTCGCCCGAATGACCTCCGCCTCGACGATGGCATCGGCCTCTGTCAGCAGGTCCAGTCGCGCCTGCGTTACCTCGTCGATAATCCGGACCGCCAGTCCCGGTCCCGGGAACGGTTGACGCCAGAGAATGGCATCCGGCAGGCCAAGTTCCCTGCCAAGCTCTCGAACTTCGTCTTTAAACAGCTCCCGCAGCGGTTCGAGCAACTCAAAATCGAACTGCTCCGGCAGGCCCCCCACGTTGTGGTGGGATTTAATGGTGACTGACGGTCCCTGGACCGACACGCTCTCAATGACATCCGGATAGAGGGTCCCCTGGGCGAGAAAGTCGAATCGCCCCAGCCGCCGTGACTCTTCCTCAAAGACGGCGATGAACTCTGCGCCGATGATCTTCCGCTTCTCCTCAGGATCGATCACCCCTTTGAGCCGGGTCAGGAATCGCTCCCTCGCATCGACCGAAACCATGTGAACACCCAAGTGCTCGCCCATGGCCTGCTCCACCCGGGCAGCTTCCCCCTTTCGGAGCAGACCGTTATCGACGAACACGCAAGTGAGCTTTGAACCGATCGCCCGGTGAACCAACAGCGCGACCACCGAAGAATCGACCCCCCCGCTCAGCGCACAGAGGACCCGGCGATCCCCCACTTGGCGTCGGATCTGATCGACAGCCATCTCGGCGAAGGAATGCATCTGCCAATCCTGGGCGCAGCCGCAGACCCTGAACAGAAAGTTCCCGAGGATCGCTTTCCCGCTGTCAGTATGGGCAACTTCAGGGTGAAACTGGACCGCAAAGAGCGGCTGCGTTCGATGGCGGATCGCGGCGAACGGCGCATTCGTCGTGTGGGCGAGGCGACGAAACGTGTCGGGCATCGCCTCAAGCTTGTCGCCGTGGCTCATCCAGACACTGAGTCCACTGTTCACGCCGGAGAAGAGATCGGCGGTGTCGTCGATCGTGAGGTGTGCCCGCCCATATTCCCGGGAGGTGGCTCGTATCGTGATGGCGCCATAAAAATGACCGAGAATCCCCATTCCGTAGCAGATCCCCAGGACCGGCACGTCCTGTTCGATCACCTCGCGCCGGCAAATAGGAGCATCCGGTTGGTAGACACTGGCAGGACTGCCGGAGAGAATGATTCCTTTGGGGTTAAAAGTCTTGATGTCGTCCAGCGGCAGGTTGAACGGACGGATCTCGCAGTAGACGCCCAGTTCACGGATGCGGCGGGCGATCAACTGCGTGTACTGCGAACCAAAATCGAGGATGAGGATTTTATCCATGAAGGACAGCTTTTAGCGATCAGTGTAGGGGCAAGGCTTGCCCTGCCCAAAGAGGGCGCAGCAAGCAGCGCCCCTACACGACTGATAACTGGAAAGCCGCACTTTACCTAATCCAGCCGGTAGTTCGGGGCTTCTTTGGTGATAATGACGTCATGCACGTGGCTCTCGCGGAGCCCGGCGGAGGTGATTCGAATAAAGCGGCCTTTCTGGCGAAGTTCCTCGACGGTGTAACAGCCGCAATAGCCCATGCCGGATCTGAGCCCTCCAACCAGTTGATACATGCTGCCGGCCAGAGTCCCTTTATAGGGAACGCGCCCTTCAATCCCCTCGGGAACCAGCTTGTGTTCCTCTGTTTCCGCCTCCTGACCGTACCGATCCCTGCCACCCCGCTGCATGGCGCCCAGCGAACCCATACCCCGGTAAACCTTGTAGGTCCGACCCTGAAAGATGATCGTCTCGCCCGGGCTTTCCTCGGTCCCCGCCAGCAGACTCCCAAGCATCACGGCATGTGCCCCGGCCGCAATCGCCTTGGTCATGTCGCCCGAAAACTTGATGCCGCCGTCGGCAATGATCGGGACGCCATGTCTATCGGCGATTTTCGCGCAGTCCGCAATCGCCGTAATCTGCGGGACCCCCGCTCCGGCGACCATGCGGGTCGTACAGATAGATCCCGGGCCGATCCCGACCTTCAGCCCGTCGGCCCCCGCCCTGATCAGCTCCTCGGCCCCTTCGGCCGTCGCAATATTGCCGGCAATTACCTCGGCATCGGGATACCGCCGCTTGATCATCGCAACGGTCTCTATGACCCCGCTGCTGTGGCCGTGGGCGGTATCTACCACCAGGACGTCGACGCCGGCCTTGACCAGCGCGTCCACCCGGTCCGGCGTCTCCTCGCTCACGCCGACGGCCGCGCCGACGCGCAGCCGCCCCAGCTCATCCTTACAGGCGTTCGGATACTTGATCGTCTTCTCAATATCCTTAATGGTGATGAGACCGCGGAGATTGAACGCATCATCCACCACCAGCAGCTTCTCGATCCGGTTGCGGTGCAGGATCTCCTTTGCCTCTTCCAGACCGGTGCCGACCGGCGCCGTGATAAGCCGATCTTTGGTCATCACCTGGGCAATCTTCAGGTCAAGCTTCGTCTCGAAGCGGATGTCTCGATTGGTCAGGATGCCGACCAATTTGCCGTTCTGCGTAACAGGGACGCCTGAAATCCGATAGTGTTGCATCAGTTCCAGGGCGTCGGATAGCTTCTGGTCCGGCGAGATCGTGATCGGGTCTACGATCATTCCGCTCTCGGACTTCTTGACTTTGTCCACCTCAAGGGCCTGCCGATCCGGAGGGAGCGCCCGGTGGATCATGCCGATTCCCCCCTCCCGGGCCAGCGCAATGGCCATCCTGGCCTCGGTGACTGTGTCCATCGCGGCGCTGACGACCGGAATGTTGATAGTGAGACGTCTGGTCAGGTGGGTCCGCACATCGACATCCCGTGGGAGGACCTCGGACTTGGCGGGGATCAGGAGCACGTCGTCAAACGTCAGCCCTTCAGGAATCGAGCGATCAACCATTTCCACACCTCAAGCGATGTTCAACTGTGAACATTGCACCCTGCACATTGAACGCCGGGCTACATATGCATCGCGGTCTTGATCTCCGACAGGGTCTCTCCCGCAACCTTCTTGGCCCTGGCATATCCGTCCTCCAAGACCTCCTGGACGATCTCCGGGCGAGCCGCCAACTCCTGGCGTCGCTCGTAGATAGGCCGTAGCGCGGGGAGCATATGCTCCAACAGCATCCCCTTGCAGTCCAAACAGCCAATCCCCGCTGTTCGACAGCCTGGATCGATGGCGGTGTCCCGCGCTACTTTGGGTGTAAAGATTCTGTGCAGGTCAAAGACCGGGCAGACGTCCGGATTACCTGGATCGCGGCGGCGTACTCTGGCAGGATCCGTAACCATCGGCTTGATCTTTGCAGTCACCTGTTCGGGCGGATCGGCCAGATAGATGGCGTTGCCGTAACTTTTGCTCATCTTACGGCCATCGGTGCCGGGGACCTTTGCAAACTCAGTCAGAAGGGGTTGCGGCTCGATGAGAACCTCGCCGTACAGCGTATTGAACCGGCGCGCGATCTCCCTCGCCAATTCCAGATGCGGTACCTGGTCAACGCCGACCGGCACATGATTGGCTTTGTAGATCAGGATGTCTGAGGCCATCAGGACCGGGTAGCCCAGAAACCCATGGGTACTGAGGTCTTTGGTGGTCAGTTCCTGCTGTTGCTCCTTGTACGTCGGATTCCGCTCCAGCCAGGGGACCGGCGTAATCATCGACAGCAACAGGTACAGCTCCGCATGTTCATGGAGCCTCGACTGCAGAAAGAGGGTCGCCTTCGAGGGATCGATCCCGGCTGCCAACATATCCAGGACCATCTCGCGGATATTGTCCCGAATACCCTTTGTCTCGGCGTATTCAGTCGTGAGCGCATGCCAGTCGGCCACGAAGAAGAAGCACTCATACGCTTCCTGCAGCCGGCGCCAGTTGTCCAGAGCGCCGAACAGGTGGCCGAGATGCAGCCGTCCAGTCGGCCTCATCCCACTCAAGACACGACCCTTTGTCATCGACTGTGGTACTTCCTCTCACAACTACGCGCCGAGCAACAGACCGGCAACAAGCGCGATGGGCGGCCAGATCAGCCGTTCGACCGCCCCGCTGAACATCAGGACCAGCAGAATCACAAAGCCGTACCGCTCCAGCCTGCCATACGAGGCAGCCTGTCGGGGCGGCAAGAGGCCGGCCAAGACGCGGCCGCCATCGAGCGGCAACAAGGGAATCAGGTTGAAGATGGCCAGGGCCACGTTGATCAGCACGCTCTTGTACAACATGAGATGGACCGGCGTCAGCCACCACGCGGACTCACTTATCCCCTCAGTCCCGTCGAACAGCCGAAGCAACCAGGCACATACGGAGGCGAGGATGAGGTTCGCGCCCGGTCCGGCTGCCGCCACCAAGACCATATCGCGTCGCGGATGACGGAGATTGTCGAAATTCACCGGCACCGGCTTGGCCCAGCCGACCGGTGTCAAGATCAGGGCCAGGGTTCCGACCGGATCGAGGTGGGCGATGGGGTTAAAGGTGAGGCGACCCATCAACCGCGCGGTCGGATCGCCCCGCTTGTCGGCAACCCACCCGTGGGCATACTCGTGAAACGTCAAGGCTGCCAGGATGGCCGGCAGCCTCACGCTCAGATTCAGCATAAATTGCGCCAGATCAGACATTTTTTTCGTCGCGCTCTTTCCAGGGAATACAAACTTTATTTACAGTTACCGTAACAAAGGGAACCCCCCTTGTCAATGCCGAAGGCGCGCGCCGAGAAAGCGCTGAAGGATAAACAACGTCTCATCCTCCTTGGTGTGGAGACGCCCGTCCAGCTTGGCTGCGCGCAAGGCGGCCAAGGTCTGCCGGTAAATGGGGCCTGGCTTCAGTCCCAACCGGCGCAGGTCTTCGCCTTTCAGCAATGGTACGACATGCCATGACGTCGTGAGGTATCGGGATACCGCGTCCCGCGCCGATCCGTTGGTAAGTACAGCCAGCAGTACGGCCCTGGCCTCCGGCGAAAGGGGATCCAGCAGCCTGGCCATTCGGCTTTGGCGAAGATCGACGGCACGTGTAAGCTTCTGCGCAGCGTTTCGACATGCCTTGTGATCGGCCGTAAGCTTTTCGGCTATCCGGTGGGGTGGGGTAAGCCTCTTGAGGAGGGCGACAACCGTCTTCGGATGCAGAAAATAGAGCATTCCGAGGAGAAGCGTCTCACCTTCCGCTGTTCCCTCCGGAAACGGCATCGATGAATCCTGAGAGAGCACCTGCCGCACACGCTCGAGCAGACCGAAGGCGGCTCCCGGGAGGGCCAGCCTCGGATGAATAGCCGTCAATACGCCCAGATCTCTGAGCCGCCAGATAATCCGGGGGGCCGATGGTTCCTGCGCGATCAGGTAGAGCTCTCTGAAGATTCTCGGACCGGCAAGATGCCCGACCGCGCCCCCCTTCACTGCGGCCTTCATCAGCCGCAACGTACTTCGAGCAATCATAAACCGATATCGGCCCTCAAACCGGGCTGTCCTGAAGAGCCGGGTGGGATCGTCGATGAAGCTCTGTTCGTGCAAGGCTCTGATCCGACCGTGATCCAGGTCCCGGAGTCCTCCCAGCGGATCGATCAGCGGCCCGAACCGATGACGATCGATACGGGCAGCCATGGCATTGATGCTGAAATCGCGTCGAAGCAGATCGGCAAGGAGTGGGGCCGGTTGAACCTCCGGCAGCGCGGCAGCGTGCGGGTAGCGTTCCGACCTGGCGGTGGCGAGATCAAGCCTTCTGCCTCCAGGGAGCCGCAGATGGGCGGTTCCGAACCTGGGGTGCGGCGTCACCACCGCCTCGAGGGAATGCGCCAGACGTCTGGCTATAGCAATGGCATCGCCCTCAACTACCAGATCGATATCGACATTTCGCCCGTTGAGGAGCAGGTCCCGCACATAGCCGCCGACAGCATAGATCGGCGAAGGGGCGGCGGCCTTGCGCGCCGCCTCAAGTGTACTACGGCTGAGCGGATCGAGTTCCCGGAACCGAGGAAGCTGCCTCACATGCGTTAACACGGTCATGGGTTTGAAGGTCCCCCGTCGTCGGTCATTGCGAAGGAACGGAGCGACTGAAGCAATCTCTCTGCTCTTCGCGCTGCGTTGCGGTAAAGTAGGGTCGTGTAGACAAAGAACGGTTGGATTGCTTCGCTGCGCTCGCAATGACCACTTCGCACGGTTTGGCGCTACGCCCTTGGATGGTATCGGTTGTAGACCGTCTTCAGGTGTGCCCGGGAGACGTGTGTGTAGATCTGCGTCGTGGAGATATCGACATGGCCCAACATCACCTGGACCGCCCGAAGGTCGGCGCCGCGCTCGAGGAGGTGCGTGGCAAAAGAATGGCGAAGCGTATGAGGGGTCACTCGCCGGTCGATTCCCGCCGCTGTCGCATACGCGCGGAGGAGCTTCCAGAAACCTTGACGCGTCAACGGCCACCCCCAGCGGTTTAAGAACAGCGTAGAACTTGATCGTCCTCTTTGAAGGTGCGACCTTGAGGTCGCGAGATACCGGCGAACTGCGGTCTGGGCATCGCGCCCCAACGGCACCACGCGGTCTTTCCCTCCCTTGCCCTGACAATGCACATAGCCTACCTCCAGGTCCACATCGGACAACCGGAGGGTCACCATCTCCGACACTCGCAGGCCGGCCGCGTACAGCAGTTCCAGCATCGCTTTGTCACGAAGACCCAGATGATTGCTGGTAGGCGGCGCCGCCAGCAGCCGCGTGACCTCTTCCTGGCTCAGCACCCCAGGTAGACGGACCCACGGGCTCGACGACTCCAGGTGCGCGGTCGGATCCTCTTTCGCATGACCCTGCGCCAGCAGGTACCGGTACAGACCTCGTAGCGATGAGGTATGACGCGCGACGGTGCGGGGCGCCAGCCCCTCCTCTCGGAGCGTCAAGAGTAGACGTGCGACCTGCCCGCGGCTGACCTCCTGAAATGAGCCGACCCCGGCCTGCTTCAAGTAGCCGGCTATCCGGTGGAGATCCCGTCCATACGCCGCCAAGCTGTTCTCTGCCAGCCCCCGCTCGACCGTCAGGAACCTCAAGTAGTCCTCGATCAACTGCTCCATTGAAGTCATATCAAATGCACGGTGTGAGAACGAGCGTAGTGTTTCAGTAATGGCTTTAGAGTTCCGTTCACCCTGAGCCTGTCGAAGGGTGAATCTTGTTGTAGCGTTCCGTTCATGCTTCGACTGGCTCAGCACGAACGGTAATTGTGAGACACTACACTATTCAAGGATACGTCCTGTGCCAACAGTCGCTCGTAGGCCTCAAGGAGCCGAACAACCGAGGCTTCCGCCGTTATCTGCATCGCCCCCACCCTGCCCTGTTCGGCATAGCGAGTGAGATTCGATCCATCGCGGAGCAGTGAGAGCAAACGCTGGATGAAATCGTCCTCGGCACCATCGGCCAAGGCCCCGTTTACCCCATCTGTGATAAAATCCGAGGTACCAACTGACCGGACGGCCAAGACAGGGAGCCCGTGCGCCATTGCCTCGAGCACCACCAGGCCTTGGGTCTCCGAAACCGACGGGAAAACGAAGAGGTCCGCAGCTCGATACCAGTCGCCCACAGCCTGATGCGGAACCAAGCCTACGAAGCGGACCCGGTCAGCAATTTCCAGATGGGCGGCCAGCCGCTGTAGAGAGCGCTCCTCGTCTCCCTCCCCGACCAGCAGCAGCGTGAGGTGAGGCACAACCCGGGCCGCGGCATGGACTGCCCGCAAGAGCAATCCGAGATTCTTCTCTCTGGCCAGCCTCCCTACGTACAGAAGGACCGGCCCGTCGTTCGGTACACTCAGACGACGGCGAATCCGGGGCCTCGATTCCTCCGGTGGGTCCGGCGGCTCGATCCCTGTGGGGATTACTTCCATGCGGGTGATGACCCCACGGCTCCGCAGCCGCTCCTGCACCCCTGACGTCGGCGCGATAATCAGATCAGCCCGGTTGGCGAAGGCATAGCTCCTGGCCTCCGCGACCCGGGCGACCAGAGGCGAGATCACCGGCACGTAATGGGCATAATGCTCATACAGCGTATGATAGGTGAACACACACGGGACTCGCAGCCGGCGAGCCAGGCGGTGAGCGTAAGGCCCGACAAGGAACGGGTGGTGAGCATGGATGACCTGAAGACCGAGGCGCGGAATCAGACGATGGAGTTCTACGGCGGCGGCTGGAATCGGCAAGGCATAGCGGTGATGCGTGGGAACACGCAGCGATGGGAACCGGTAGGTGTCCGGCTCTACCTCCGGGCAGCCCGGGTAACGCGGCGCAAAAATGAAGATCCGGTGGCCGAGGCGACGCAAGTGAAGTGCAAATTGTTCAATGGAGACAGCGAGGCCGTTGAGCAGCGGGGAGGCGTTGCAGGTAAAAAAACCGATGGTCAATGGCGTGCGGGGTGCGGGGGACTTCGCAAATCGCACAAGGGACCACGCACGGCAAATCCCCCCGTGCTCCCCTTTTGTAAAGGGGGGGTAGGGGGATTTTGTACTTCGCACTCCGGACCCTGTACCACGCACATCACTTCCTGGTAGTCTCCGTGTGCGTAATGGAGATGCCTAGTGCGAGGCGAGCCTGCATGTAAAGCTGTGCCGTGGCCATCAGGAAATAGTTATGCAGGTTAACCGGCGTGAAGGTGAGGCGAGACCACTCAAAGAGTTTTCTGGACTGCCGCCAACGGAGAGGTGGCCGCTGATAAATAATCGGCTTCAGCGTGTGGGGGACTAACACCATGCCTAAGAACATCGAAGCGGTCAGCACAATCGTCTGGAATCGGAGATTAAAGGCGGCAAGTGGACTCACACACAGACCCTTACTCCCGATCCGTAAGGTGAGGACATCAGGCGAGAGGAATACCTGAAACGGCCACAGCTCCCTGACGCAGGGACTGATCCAGGAGATCAGGATCAGTTGCGCCGGTAAAAAGACCATGAGGGGCGGCATCGAGTTGGCAAACAGCGCCCGAAGCGCCAGGAACAACTTCCGTTTCAGCAGCGGCACCCGTATATCGTCAAATCTTCGCGCGTAATTGACTACGAATTTGACGTCGACCGCGCCGCGCGCCCAACGAGCGATCTGACCCCACGACTCCCTGGTGGTGAGCGGCGCCTGTCCCCAGGTTGGCATCTTGACAGGGGCCACGCGAAACCCTTCCATTACCACCTTGTACCGAAACTGCATATCCTCGTTATGACGATTCGGCTCAAAGTAGTCCACCGCGCGGAAATCACGGAAGGGGAGGCTCGTCCCGGGACCAAGGACCAGATAGTCGCCGGCAGTCTGCATCTTTCCCAACTGATACAAGACAAACCCGGAGTTGTGCAGACGAGGCAGCATCGGCACCTTCCAGTAGTTTGAGGTGTAGGTGGTCAGTGACTGCAGGACGACCCCTCGGTCCCCACTGGCCATCGCGCGTTCCGCTTCCTGCCGACGGCTATGCTCCCGGAAGGCAAGGTCCTGTGGATGCAGAATCGTGTCGGCATCGATAATCACAATCTTCAGGTCCTCATCCCGGAGCGCGCCATCATCGATCCGGCGCGCGAGATCACGGCCGGCAGCGCTGATCGATGTCGCCTTACATCTGTTCACGATCCCCTCGGTGGGATAGGTGAAGAGCCGAATCCTGAAGGACTTCTCGAACGTCGGAAGGAGATCGCCCAGCGTGTGAAGCGTCTCTTGATCTTCCGCCTCCACGATAGGAATCAGCGTGATCCGCTCGAGCGGGTAGCGCTGCCTCTCAATCGAACGCATCGTCTGAAACAGCACACGGCGGTTGTTCTCCCGCTTCAGAGGCATGAGGATCGCATAATGACTCAAGGAGTGCCCGGAGGTCTCAAGCCTGCTGCGCCAGTCGGTCTCCATGTTGGCCAGCAGCTCCTGTCGCGTCTTATGAGCGCGGACCTGATTGATGATCAGGTAGCCGATCCAGACTGTGATGACGGCGAATCGAAATACCTCGGCCCAAAACGGATCGCCGGGCAGGTATCGGAGGAGCGGGTAGATCGAGAGGAGCAGCAGGGTCGTGAGAATCGGAAGGATATCCAGGATCCGCTCGAATACCCGGACTGTAAAAGTGGGGTTACCGCCGTACGTCATTGTGTGCTCACAGGTAGAATTTCTACACGAGTTACAGCAGGGTGTCAACACCTTGTCGCTGACGTCACCTGAAGAGGCTCAGGTACCAGTCGATCAACTCATTACCAATAAACAGGGCGACAACCGCGCCGAGTGCCAAGAACGGCCCGAACGGGATCCGGTCTTTCCGCGACAGCACGCGGGCTGCAATCAGTCCCAGCGATAGACAGGCGCCGGAGATAACCGCGACGCCAAAAGAGACGAGCATGAGACGCCAACCAAGGAAGGCGCCAATCATGCTGAGCAGGTTCACATCGCCGCCGCCCATGCTCTCCCGCTGAAAGGCTACCTCTGCATATACCGCAACCAGGTACACCAGTCCGGCGCCAACAAACGCTCCCGTTACGGCTTGAAGCGGCGGCGGATCGTAGGTCAGGATACTGGCGAGGAGGCCAATCGGTATGACGGGAAGACTGAGGATATGAGGAATGATTCCATGGTCCAGATCGATAAATGTGATCACCACCAGCACCGAGAGGAAAAGGAGGAGAAATGCTGTTCGGATAGTGAAGCCGAAGTGTAGTACCGTCATAAGGTAAAGGCCGGCGGTCAACCCTTCTACAAGCGGATACCGCCAGTGAATCGGAGCCTTGCACCGACGGCATCGGCCCGCAAGCCACACGAAGCTGACAAGCGGGATATTATCGTACCAACTTATCGGTCCATTGCACTGAGGGCAATGCGATCCAGGAAAGGCGAGACCTTCGTCGCGCGGGATACGCCATATGCAGACATTCAGGAAACTGCCGACCACGAGCCCCAGCGGGACGCTCAAGATTGCTGATACGCTTTGCAGTGACAGATTGCCGGGCAAGAGAGGCTGGCCTTTTGCGGGGCGTTTTAGGTGCGGGCTTCCAGAAATGTCTTGTCGATTGGAATAAACTTTATCCCGCGATCTTCCAACGACTTTTTTTGTAGATCCAAGATTGTTACGCCAACCACCTGGTCTGTATTTGGGTCTAGTCTGACAAAGACTCCGTCGGCGATCTCACGAGACACGGCTTCCTGTACTTTCTCAAAATACAGGTAGAGCACATCATTTTCAGTATCGTAGTTCAATGAGATGCCCTTCATTTCTTTCCTGCCCATAGCACTGTTCCTCCCTTTGGTTTGTCAACCAAGTGAGCAGTGCGCACTTTACCGTTTACCGACTCTTTATCCACGAACACAATCACCATCACGTATAACTTTGAGTATTTCCCAAATGAAGTGGGCTTGAGCCAATAATACCGTCTGCTGTCACGGTCAATGGGATCAGCCTCGATAAGGGTGGGAGCCTGAATGGCCTGCAAGATGTCACCGAGGCGGTCCCGCATCTCTGGATGGCCAGTGATAATATGTTGCCACGCATTACGATCCAGAACGACGACCAGACCGTGCGGATCTCTGACTTCGCAGAGTTTGCTTACTTTGATTTCTCCTTTCGTCGTGCTCGGAAGAACAACTTATCAACCGCAAGTACACTTTATCAAAAAAACCTTACTCTATCTATATGGATTTCGCAAGGATTGATATGACGGAAGGGGCTACAACCCCCAGGACAGGAACTGGAGCGGGCCTTGAAGGGGCGGGGTAGATCCGCAATTGTAGGTGAGCGTAATATTGCCGCTCACGGTGTTGGCGCTTACAAGGCTGCCTGGCGTATCGGGGGCGTTTTCACCGATGACGAGTCCGTTGATCGTCCCGGTACCGCTGAGGTCGAACTGTTCGTGGGCGGCTATCAGCCCATTGTACCCATTGCTCGGGGTACCTTTGATTTGGACATCACGACCTGCAATAAACAGGGAATCGTGAACAGTATAGGTGGCGTCGGACCCTATCGTCGGATTGCCCGTAACCTTAATATCGGCGGTGGCAATCAGCGTCGTTTTCCACGGATTGGAATCATTCCCCGGACTACTTGCCACCCCCACGGTTCCCTGGAAGTAATACGTGCCGTTACAGGGTGTCCCGCTGTTGAGGTCCCACGTCGCGAGGGGAGAGCCGGCGGTGTACTTCCATCCACACGTAGACGTATCTCCGGAATTCAGGGTCTGGAGCAGGGTGCCGTTGCTGTCGCGAACCTCACCCTGACCGGTCGCGTTCACTGTCATCTGTAATAGATTGCTTGCAGGCAGCTTCGCCTTCGCGGTGTTCAGGAAATCGGTCGGATCGATGTGCGGAACCGTCTCTGTCGCTGTACCGCCTCCGCTGCCTGCACCAACGGTTGGGCTGCCGGTCGTGGTATAGGTGCCGCTGGCGGTGGCGTTGCCGTTAATTGTAACCTTGCTGCCATTCAGGTTAAGATTTCCATTGGCGTGGACGTTCCCGCAGGTCCCACCTGTGGCCAACACGTCTGTGCTCCCCCCGACTGTCAAATTACCGTTGGTCAGGATGGCGTCATTAGACCGAAAGAAGGTGCTCATGATGGCCCTTCGAATCGCTTGAGACCCTCCGGTCGCGCTGATGCCGGTTGACACCACCCTTACGGTATAGTCTCCCGCCGACTGATACTGAACGATATAGCTGCCTGCTCCACCCAATGACGAATTGGAGACGAGAGGCTGAAGGGTGGCATAGGCTGTTGTCACCAGGTTCGGCGGCGTCTGTGTCGAGTTGTAGAGTGTGTTGAAGGCGTGCTCCAGGCCAGCCTCGGCCAGGAACCCGGCCTGGACGGCGCGCAGATGGTTTGACGCGATCTGCGCCTCAGAGCCGCCGATAGACAGAATGGCAGCCGCAAGCGCCCCCAGGACGACGAAGGCCATGAGCGCGAGCGGCAGGATAAGCCCCCGATTGTCATCAAAATTCCTCCTCACTCTCGCCCTCTCCCCCAGAGGGGGCGAGGGGTTAATAATTAGGACTCCTCTCCCCTGTGAGAGAGAGGATAGAGGTGAGGGGGCTCGAACGTTCATGCTCATGGCAGGCTCCTTGGCTTGACCCTGGTGGTCATGTAGCGCGTGCCGCCGCCAGCGTCCTGAACTGTGAAGTCGATCCGGATCTCTCTGATGACACCCAGATTTGGAGGACTGGCGGGCAACGCTCCCCCTGTAGCATCGAAATAGGTAAAAGTCAGGCCTGTCACATTATCGACAATGGTATCGGCGGTGTCTCCGCCCTGAGTCCTGGTGAGGGTATTGTTGCCCGTATTTCTGGCATAGGTGATCATCTTGACATCCCGGACAAGACTGCCCACGGGATAGGTCGAGCCGGTGGCCGATACAAGTGTAAGCGTGTTACTATTTATGCTATTTATCTGCTTGACTTCCCGCGTACCCCCATTGGCGATATAGATATAATCATTCAGAGCGGAATTCACATAGACCTTGAAGGCATTGGCGGTATCCGATGCCAATATGCTCAGGGACACAGCCGTCCCGGTGACGTTATTTGTAGCTGCCGCCTCAAGCGCATTTGCGTTTGCCATGTATAAGTCGTTCACGTTTGCCATAAAGGTTATACTGGCAGGACTGGCAGCCGTGATGGCATTGCCTGCGCCGGACGCCCCGATCCAGTATGAGCCGATCAGCCTCAGTTCGTTCGCCATACGGTCCAGGCCTGCCCTCGCCCCCACCTGCGCGGCCTCCAGAGAGCTGGCTCGGATATAGGTGTCCTGCGAAACCCGGTAGACGCCCAGGATGGCCCCGCCGATCAAACCTGCAATCGCCAGGGCGATCAACAGCTCAATGAGGCTGTACCCCTCTGTCTTTGTGAAACGCCTCATGACCGCTCCCCTTTATGGCCTGGCAGCGACGAGCGTCTTGACGTTTATGCTCTCCTGGTTCGCCCCCTGACTCGTAGGAAGGGTGAAGGCTACCGTGACGGTCACCTGCTTGGTGTTCGGGACAACAGGACCGTCCACAACTCTGACCTGCCGGTTGAAATTAGGAAAGCTGGTGACGGGGCTTTCATCCGGAAAGCCCGGCGGGGGGTTGCCTGGAGCAAAGGGGTCAGCACCTACCTTGTACTGGACTCGTTTCACCTGTTCCAGCCGGTCCTGGGCGAGCATGGTTGCCGTCGACAGATAATAGCCTCGCGTGACGGCGGCCTGACCGAAGGAGAGGCCGCCTGCGCTCCCCCCGCTTTGAAGTATAGTCGTTGCCGCCACTCCTAAGACTGCGACGGTGAGGATCGCGAGGGCAATCAGGACCTCGACAAGGGTAAAGCCGCGCTGCGCCCGCATCTCGCTTCTCCTCACTGGGCTTGCTGGATTTGAACGCGGCCCGCAGAGCTGACGACGACATTCAGGGATGACGTACCCTGCGCGTTCTGCACGGTGATGGTCCCCCCACGGGCGGTCCCGAGGGGGTTAAAGATAATCGGGTTGGCGGGCGCGCCGGTGAGCTGAGATTGATTGACCAGTCGTCTGAAACCCTGCGCATCGGTTCCTGGACCGATCCAGACGTTGCCGGTTGAGTTATCCACAAACTGCAATCGGTTCGCGTTCACATCGATATTTACCTGGTAATTGGTGTTGCGGGCAATGGCCAGCTCCCGGGCCTGCTGGAGCACCGTCGTCAGCTCTTGGGATGCTCCCCGCGTCTTCATCGCGCTGAGAAAGGTGACAAACTGGGGGATAGCCGCCACGCTGGCGATCCCGATGATTGCCACAATCGCAATCACCTCTACGAGGGTAAATCCCCGTTGACCGTTCACTCGATTTCGCCCGAAGATCATCTGAACACCATTCGCCCCAGAAACAACTTACTACCGTGAGACCGCCTTACGCAGTGTGGGCATCTGTGGAAGACCCGGGCAATGGGGAGAGGCTGCGCGCCTCTCCCCGGCCGCGCCCTTGCGGCTGCTTACGGCAGCGTGATGGTCTGCCCATCGCCGGCCGCTACGATGGTGAAGATTCCAGTCCCAGTCCTCGTATATGTGTAGGTCCAGACTGGGTTACCGCCCGTTGGCGGTGTTGGAGCCGCTCGGAGGAACGGCCCCGCAGCAATATTATTGCCATCCGTGACCGCCTGAGTGAGGGGTATGACCCCGGTCCCAGTGATTGCGTTGGCACAGGTAGCGGCCGCTCCCCCTCCCGGGTAGCCTGTGCCAGGTACATCGCCGCAGTGGGCCCCGAAGGCAGACACCGCCTCCGCGATAACTGCGGCATCGGCTTGGGCTCTGCCGACCCGCGCCTTCATCTGCATGCTGGCATATAGCGGGATGGCGATCGCCGCCAGGATGCCAATGATCGCCACAACGACCATCAACTCAATCAACGTGAATCCACCTTTCCGTCCGATCAGCTTCTTTCTTAGCCGTTCCATCTCTCTTCTCCTTTACCGTTTAATGTTAGCCGATACAAAGACAGCCATTTAGCTGTTTACATTGCAGTTGCCGTGCCATATGTGATTCGTTTCCATTAACTGATCATAAATGCAAGCATACCAAGTTCGAATAGGATATATAACAACATATAGAAGTCATTTGGGTGTGAAGCAGCCAATTGAACGTGACAGAAAGCGTCAGTTAACTGACGATTTTGGAGGGATCAGTGAGTCTTGGAGATGCCGTACTTCTTGACCTTGTACCGAAAGGCGCGAAAGGTGAGATTGAGCAGTTCAGCGGCCTTACTCTGGACCCATCCTGAGCGCTCGAGCGCTTGCAGCATCAGATCTTTCTCGATCTGGGAGACGGTGTTGTCCAGGTCGATCCCCTCCGGCGGAAGGGTGAAGGTCCACAGACGCTGCCGCCCTGCGCTCTCGTCCTCCGTACTCATCTGCACAGAAATACTGGTTGGAGTCAACTGATCGGTCGTCTCGAGAGCGACGGCCCGTTCGATGACATTCTCCAGCTCCCGCACATTGCCCGGCCACCGATACCGCACAAGGATCTCCATAGCCTCCGGAGCGATTGAAGCCGGGCCCCTCCGCTGGCGAAGTACACACTGAGCCAGCAACCTGTTGGCCAGCAAAGGGATATCCTCCGTTCGCTCACGAAGCGGCGGCAGATGAATCGGGATCACATTCAACCGATAGAATAGATCTTCGCGAAACGCGCCGCCGGCCATCGCCTTCACCAGGTCCTTGTTCGTGGCCGCGATGAGGCGGACATCCACCTCCAGGTCCTCCGTCCCACCCACCCGCCGGAAAGTCCGCCCCTGCAGGAACCGGAGGAGCTTGACCTGAAGGGCCGGGCTCATCTCGCCGATCTCATCCAAGAGTACGGTACCGCGGTTGGCGACTTCGAAGAGCCCGGCCTTGTGGGAGACCGCCCCGGTAAATGAACCCTTTACGTGGCCAAACAGCTCGCTCTCCAGGAGTTGCTCAGGTATGGCCCCGCAGTTGATGGCGAGAAACAGACGGTCGGCTCGAGGGCTTGCACAGTGGATGGTCCTGGCCACCAGCTCCTTGCCTGTCCCGCTTTCCCCGGTGATGAGGACCGTACTGTCCAGTTCGACAATCCGAGTGATCAGTTTATACAGCTCAACCATCTTCGGGCTGCGGCCGATGAGCCCCGCGGGCTGCGCCTCCTCCATCGCTGCCGACCGGGAGGTCTGATCAGTCGGTCGCCTGGCCTTGGCTAATGCCTTTTCCACAACCAGTCGGATCTCGTCGATCCGGAACGGCTTGGTGATATAGTCATCAGCGCCTAATCGCATGGCCTGAATCGTCGAATCCATGGAGGCGTATGCCGTGACCATGATGACCGGTAGATGCGGATCTGCTTTCCGTATACCGGTCAGAAGGCCGATCCCATCCATCCGTGGCATTCGAACATCAGAGATCACCAGATCCGGTGACTGATGCGCAACGAGATCAAGCGCCTGCTCACCGTCAGAGGCAGTAATCACCCGATATCCCTGATGCTCCAAAAGGACGGTGAGAAGCTCGCGCATCCCCTGCTCATCATCGACGACCAATATCATTTCCAAAACGTGACTCCTCTCACAACCTTCCCGGTTTCTACCCCTGAAAGTCCTCAGCCTTCAGGCTATTCATCCTGGGCCTGTTTAAGTAAGACCCGGAAGGTAGACCCGCCGCCTTCCCGGCTGATCACTTCGATCCGACCGCCGAGATTATCAATGATCTTCTGTGTGATGGTTAGCCCCAAGCCTGTGCCGCCCGGCCTCGTGGTATAGAATGGATCAAAGATCCGTTCGACCTCTTCCGGCGGGATTCCCCGTCCCGTATCAGTCAACTCGATCGCTACCCAGCCGCCGCCGTTCTTAGCTCCGTGATGGCGGACGGCAAAGCTGAGCTGCCCGCCCATTTGCATGGCCTGAATCGCGTTAAGCCCAAGGTTCCAAAGCGCCTGCTTCAACTGATCAGGATCACCGGTAGCCATAATCTCGTCAGCCTCCCGCTGAATGGAAAAGGTCACCGGGTGGGCGCTGTCGCAACTCTTTTCCAGAAGCGAGACTGCTTCTGCGACCAGCGCTCCAAGATCGCATCGTTTCTGCAAAGCCAGGGTCGGCTTGGCGAAATCCAGGAACTGTCCTGTCACCAACTTCAGTCGCTCGGCCTCCCGAAGCACAATGTCGAGCAGTTGCGGTCTGGTCGTTCCCCCTTCTTTTATCAGTTCAATACAACCGCTGATGGCGGCCAATGGGTTCCTTACTTCATGCGCCAGTCCGGCCGCCAGTTGTCCCGCCGTCGCGAGCCGGTCGGCTTGACGGAGCCTGGCCTCCGTCTTTTTCCGCTCCGTCAGGTCCTGAAAGATGCCCACGAGGCCTACGAGTCTGCCCTCAGACGACCTCAGCGGTGTGAGGTTGATTCCGATCGGGATAGACTGACCGGCGTGATTTCGGATCGCAAGCTCCTGGGAGCATCCGCTAAAGGTGGCCGTGGGAGCGGAGAAGAACGTCTCAAGCTCCTGGATCTCTCCAAAAGGGGTCTCTCGCCAGCTCTTATCTCGTATCTGTTCCACCGTGACGCCGATGATCTTCTGCGCGCCCTGGTTAAACGACACAATCTTCCCCTCAAGGTCCAGCGTCACGACCCCGCTTGGGATGTTCTCGACGATGTCCTGATGAAGAGTCCGAAGATTGCGGAGGTCGGTCCGTTGCGCTTCCAGTTCACGACCCGTCTCTTTGAGCCGCTCGGCAAGCCGGCTGCCCAAAAGGGCCACGAGGAAAAAGGTGGCGCCGTTGACGAAGAGCTGGAGGAGTGCGTATGCGGGATCATACGTGGCACCTCCCGTGGCGAGAAACTGCACCCGCTGCGTGAGCCCATAGAGCTGCATGTCAATCAATGCTCCATAGAGCATGGTGCTCCCGCCGGCGAGCAACAGGCTTGATCGTCTGGACAGGAGGATGGCGGCAGCCAGGACGGGCAAGATGTAGACAAATGCAAAGAGACTCCCGATCCCACCGGTGTAGTACACCAGGGCGGTGACCAGGACTGCGTCGATCCAGATCTGCAGACCACAGAGTCGCCTCAGCCGCGCGGTGCGGTTCAGCGCGAGGAGATAGAAGACGGTGAGAAGGCAGGCACAGGCGATTAAGCCGAAGAGAGGGGTCAGCGCGAAGGGGGGGTGCTCTCGGATGGCGAGGACGCCCGCTGAGCCCAAAAACAGGAATGCCACGAGGAGCCGGAGGCCGATCAGCCATTTGACCTGTCGGCCCAGCGCAACATCTTCAGTCGGAAGCTCGTATGTGTCCGCCATAGGTTAAAAAATCCCTTCGGTCATTGCGAGGCAAAGCCGAAGCAATCTCACAGTCTTTCAGAACAACGACGATGAAATTGCCGCGCTCCTGTTGGTCGCTCGCAATGACATATCCCAATGTCTATTTCTGGGTCCCTGTTAACGCCCTACCACTGTTACCAACCTGAAGATGGGCAGATACATCGCCACGATCATGCCGCCTATGACCACTCCGAGAAATACCATCAGTATCGGCTCAATCAGGGCGGTCAGATTTGCGACCGCTTGATCGACCTCGGAATCGTAGAAATCGGCGATCTTTTCCAACATCGAGTCAAGCGCCCCGGACTGTTCTCCAACGCTGATCATCTGTACGACCATCGGCGGGAACACCCCGGATGACTGGAGCGGCGCGGCGATGGTCTTACCTTCGGTGATGCTGCTGCGGGTTTTCACGATCGCCTCTTCTACCACCTTGTTCCCGGCAGTTGTCGCGGTGATACTCAGTCCGTCAAGGATAGGGACACCGCTGGCAATCAATGTCCCCAGGGTCCGCGTGAACCTAGCCACTGCTACCTTCCGGAACAGCACTCCGAATATCGGCATCCGCAGAAACAATCCATCGATGGCCCTCCTGCCCTTCTCTGTTTTATAACTGAACCGGATGCCGACGATCCCTGCGACGACGAGGCCGAGGCCGGCCAGGAGATATCTCCGAACGAAGCGGCTCGCCGTCATGACCATCAGAGTCGGCAGGGGAAGCGGAACCCCCGCCCCCTCGAAAAATCCTTCAAAGACCGGGATCACGAAGGTCAGCAAGAAGATGACGACGACGATCGCAACGACGACGATGGTACTGGGGTAAATCATGGCGCCTTTGACCTTCCGTCGGAGGGTCATCGCTTTCTCGATGTACACCGCAAGCCGGTTCAGGATAGTGTCGAGAAGCCCCCCGGCCTCGCCCGCCTCCACCATGTTGGCGTACAGCGGCGTAAAAACGGTCGGATGGCGCTTGAGAGCCGCCGCAAAGGTCGAGCCCCCCTCCACCTCCCCCCTGATCTCGGTAAGGACGTTCTTGAACCGTTTATTCGGCTGTTGGGATGCCAAGACCTCCAGGCATTGCACCAGGGGGAGTCCAGCGTCGATCATGGTGGCAAGTTGGCGGGTGCACACAGCGAGATCCTTCTCCTTCACCTTCTTGCCGAATCCGGGAATCTTCAGCTCGATCGACTTCGGCTTCGGCTTGACGGAGATCGGAAAGATCCGTTGTTGGCGGAGTTGCGCGACCACAGCCTCCATGGTATTGGCCTCAATCTGCCCGGCAACCACCCGGCCCGCCTGGCTTCGTCCGCGATAGGCAAAGATCGGCATCTTTTCCCTCTACCCTGAACCCTACACCCTATTTTTCTGCTGCGCGCGCTGGATCATCTGGATCAGTTCATCGGGCAGTGTACTCCTGAGCATCGCCTCTTCCAGTGTGATGTTCCGCCTCACGTAATGCCCAAGGAGCGACTGATTCATCGTCTGCATCCCGAATTTCTCCTGGCCGGTTTGCATCGTGGAATAGATCTGGTGAATTTTGTCTTCCCGAATCAGATTGCGGATGGCAGGGTTCGGAACCATGATCTCCAGCGCAAGCACACGCCCCTGGCCATTGCTCCTGGGAATAAGAGCCTGGCAGAGCACTCCTTCCAGAACGAAGGATAGTTGGGCGCGAATTTGCGACTGTTGATTCGAGGGAAAGACGTCGATAACCCGGTTGATGGTTTCCACGGCCGAGTTGGTATGCAGCGTCGCAAACGTCAGGTGCCCGGTCTCCGCGATGGTGAGGGCGGCGGCAATCGTCTCCTGGTCCCGCATCTCACCGATGAGGACCTTGTCGGGATCCTGCCTCAGGATCCTTCTCAGCGCTTCCGCGAACGATCGGGTGTCGGAGTGAACCTCGCGCTGGTTGACGATGCAGCTCTTATGCGGGTGCAGGAATTCGATGGGGTCTTCGATGGTGACGATGTGCTCATGGTGCTCGGAGTTGATCTTGTCAATCATCGTAGCCAGCGTGGTCGATTTCCCGGAACCGGTCGGTCCGGTGACAAGAATGAGCCCCTTCGGCTTCTCACAGAGATCAGCCACGATCTTCGGGAGGCCCAACTCTTCGAATGGGTGAATGGTGTATGGGATAGCCCGAATCGCCATCCCCACGGCTCCTCGCTGAATATAGACATTCGCCCGGAACCTGCTCAAGTCCTTGACTCCGAAGGAGAGGTCGAGTTCTTTCTCTTCTTCAAACTGCTGTTTCTGGGCGTCGGTCAGGACGCTATAGGCCAGGCTTTTCGTTTCTGTCGGGACCAGCGGCAGATCCCCCAAGGGACAGATGCGGCCGTGCAGGCGCAGCATCGGCGGGACGCCGACGGTCAGGTGCAGATCGGAGGCGCCGCGCTCAACCACCTCCTTCAACATCTCATGCAGGTCCATGCCTATCTCCCATCGAGATGTGGATAAGCAAGATCAGTGCCACGTTAACAGCCAAAAAGCTTGGACGCTAAAACGCTGGAAGGTTGGAGAGCCTCTCAGCCTGTCCTAAAAGAGACTGGTGACCCGAACAACCTCTTCGACGGTAGTGACGCCTTCCCGGATCTTCTGCAGGCCGCTTTCCCCGAGGCTCCTCATCCCGTACTGACGTTGAAGCGCGCGAAGCTCACTGACGGAAGCGCCATTCAGGATCGCCTCCCGCATCTGTTCGTTGAGCAGTACCACCTCGTAAAGGCCGACCCGGCCCCGATAGCCGGTGTCGCGACAGGCAATGCACCCCTTACCCTGATAGCAGGTCACGCTCTTCGCCTCCTGCGAACTGAAACCGATGCTCTCCAGCGTGGAGATAGGAATCGATATCTCTGTCCGGCACTCCGCGCAGAGCCGCCGGACCAGACGCTGGGCGAGCAACAGATTGAGCGAGGCGCTTACCAGATACGCCGGCACACCCATACTGATCAGTCGCCCTACCGTACTGATTGCGTCGTTGGTATGGACCGTGCTCAGGACCAGGTGGCCGGTCAGGGCGGCCTTGATCGCAATCTCGGCCGTCTCGAAATCGCGGATCTCTCCCACCATGATGATGTCCGGGTCTTGTCGGAGGAACGACCTGAGTAAGGCGGCAAAGGTCAGGCCGATATCCGACTTGACCTGAGTCTGATTGATTCCGGTCAGGTTGTACTCGATCGGGTCTTCCGCAGTCATGATGTTGGTGCCGATACGGTTCAGCCGGTTGAGCGCCGAATACAATGTAGTCGTTTTCCCGCTTCCGGTCGGACCGGTTGCCAGGATCATGCCGTACGGGGCGAGGATAGCCTTCTCGAACATGGCGAGCGCCTCAGGCTCAAATCCGAGCTTGCTCATGTCCAGTTCGAGGTTCGCGCGGTCCAGGAGTCGCATAACCACCTTCTCGCCGAACAGCGTCGGGACCGTAGAGACCCGAAGGTCCAGCTCCCGTTCTCGCATCTTGACCTTGATCCGCCCGTCCTGAGGCATACGCCGTTCGGCGATGTCCAATCGCGCCATGATCTTAATGCGAGAGGTGACTGCGGCGTGCAGCGTAAAGGGCGGAGACATCACCTCGTAGAGGACGCCATCGAGCCTGAAACGAATACGGAATGCCTTCTCGTAGGGCTCCATGTGGATGTCAGAGGCACCCTTGTTGATCGCGTCGGTCAGAATGAGGTTGACCAGCTTCACCACCGGGGCCTCTTCGGTGGCCCGATACAGCTCGGCCAGATCAATTCCCCTCTGATCCGGCTCAGCGACTCCCAGCTCTTTTTGCTCAAAATCCCTGACCAGGCTTCTGGCGAAACCGGCCGTTTCGTAGTACCTGTTGAGAGCGTTCTGGATGGATGCGTCCGGAGCGACCATCGGTTGTATGTTGTGACCGGTAATGAATCTGATTTCATCGATGGCAAAGATATCGGACGGGTCCGCCATGGCAACCATAAGGAAGCCTCCGGACCGGCCCACGGGGATGAGCAGATGCTTTCGAGCTACTTCGGCAGGAACAAGCTTGAGGAGAGCGGGATCGATCGTAGCTTTACTGAGATCAACGGGCGGCACGCCATATTGGCGCCCCAGAAAGGATGCGATCGCCTCCTCGCTGGCATACCCGAGTTTGACGAGAACCGATCCGATCCGTCCACCGGCGGTTTTCTGCAGCGCAAGGGCGTCATCCAACTGCTCGGGCGTAATCAGGTTAGCTCTTACCAGCATCTCGCCCAATCGCCCGGATGACATACACCTATCCTTTTCTTGTCTTACCTACAACTAGTGCCTCCCAGCTATCCTTGCCAGTCATGATACAGCGTTAGCATACCATACCTCTGAAAAGTTACGCAAGCGCAGCCACGAGGGCGTGCCGCATCGCTTCCTCTGAGGGCTTTTGCCCGGTCCACAGTTCGAAGGCCAGGGCGCCCTGATACAGCAACATACCCAGCCCGCCTAAGACCTGACACCCCCGTCTCTTCGCCTCTCGCAGTAATGCGGTCTCCCGTGGTCGGTAGATCAGATCGTAGACCAATGCGCCTGGCTGAAGGAGGCTCGGGTCGATCGGTGGAGGATCTGAGGGGATAAGTCCGACTGATGTGGTATTCACCACCAGGGCACAGTTTCTCACCCTGGCCGGCGTCCGAGGATCATCAAGCCCCAGTCCGATGACCGGGGTTCCGATTGCCTGGTGTACGAACTCAGCCAGCGACTGCGCGCGCTCGACGGTCCGGTTGACGACGACTAATTCGGCGCCGGCTTCGGCAAGGCTCCAGGCTACAGCCCGCGCCGCCCCGCCTGCCCCAAGGATAACAGCAGGCTTCCCACGCGGCAGAAAACCCGCCTCCTCATGGAGTGATCGGAGAAACCCCGGTCCGTCGGTATTGGCTCCGAGCAGACGTCCGTCTCTCGCTACGACCGAATTGACCGCGCCCACTGCGGCGGCCTCTGGTGTCAGGGTGTCGACCAGCGCGAACGCCTGCTCCTTGTGGGGAATCGTGACATTCGCGCCCCCGAAGTTGTCCATCGCGCGGAGCGACTCGAACGCGATCGGCAAACCGACGGATTTTACCCGCCACGGAATATAGAGACCATCGATCCCGGCCGCCTGGAGCGCGGCATTCTGCATGACCGGCGACAGGCTATGCGCCACAGGATCACCGAAGAGGACAAACACCTTCGCCGCAGCCGTAAATTGCAGGTTAATTGAATCCCTCCGCAAGTACACGCTCCAGTTCGACCCCGATCTTGGCCCTCCGCCCCTCATCGGTCAGCTTGCTCCCGTCCTTATTGGTCACATAGAAGACATCGACGACCTGCTCGGCCTCGGTCGTGATCTTGGCGGAGCGTATATCAACCCCAAGCTGCGACAGGGTGCTGGTGATGAGGTACAGAAGACCCAACCGGTCCCGTGTCCGAATATCCAGGACGGTGTATGCATGGGAGACCAGATTGTCAAATTCCACCTTGATCGGGAATTCCATGCCCTTCTGGATCGGCCGAACCAAGACCTCTTTCCTGCGGCTCTTGATCAGATCATGGACGGCGACCCTGCCCCCGAGAACCTCTCGCAGATCCGCAATCACTCGGTCCCAGACGGCAGGGTCTTCAATGGCCACACCGCTACCGTTATCGACCCTGAAGTGCCGGATGACCATTCCGCTTGACAGCGTGAAAATCTGAGCGCTCAGGATGTTCATCCCGTTTGCGGTGAGCGTCCCCACAACCTGCGCAAATCGCCCGTGACGGCCATACGCGCACACGGTAAACTCGGAGTAGCCGGCCAACGGGAATGCCGCCCATTGGCTGGACGCCTCCTCACCCCGTTGTACGCGCGCAATTACACGCATGTGTGACGCAACCTTGTGGGGCGGGGTCATCAGCAGGTACCGTATTGGGGCCTCCTGCAGGTGCCGTTTCACCGCCTCCACGCCGAACTCCGGTGATAGTTCCTGGGTAAGCTGCGATTTGACCCGCTCGGCGCGGGCAAGGTCGTCCTCGCCCTCCGGGATACCCCGGATGAGGACGGTATGGGTCTTGATATACAGCTCCCACAGCAATGTGCCTTTCCACTCGGTCCAGACGCCGGGCCCGACCGCCTTGATGTCGGCGAAGGTGAGCAGGTACAGCATTTTCAATCGATCGAGCGTCTGCACCTTCTTGGCAAAGTCTATTACGATGGCCTCATCGTCGAGGTCCAGGCGCTGGGCGATATGCGACATCTCCAGATGACGCGCCACTAAGAAGCCGACAGCATCGGCATCGGGCCCCGGGATGCTCATTCGGTGAAGGATCGCTTCAACCAGGGAGGCGCTCTTGGGCGCGTGGTCGGCCCCTTCCCCCTTGCCGATATCGTGGAGCAGCAGCGCCAATCGAAGGATTTCGAGCCGCTTGGCATCCGATGCGAGCGAGCGAAACTCTTCACCGTAAAATCGTGACACCTCATCCAGATGTTCGAGCGTCTCGATAGCCAGAAAGGTGTGTTCGTCTACGGTGTACCGATGGTAGAAATCGAACTGGACCAGGCGGGTGAGCTTCGCGAACTCCGGGATGTAGGCTCCCAGCACGCCAAGTTCATGCATGCTCCTAAGCGTGGCGGCTACCCCCTTCGGTTCTCGCAGGATGGCCAGGAAAAAGCCAAGGGCCCGGCTCGAACGCCTCACCCCCTCATTGATGAGATGCGTCTCGGCTCTGATCTGATCCTGAATCTCCTGACTCAACGTGTATCCCATCTGCTGCGCGTACCAGAACACCTTCAGCAACCGGACGGGGTCATCCTGAAACAGGCCCCGATTCTTCGGCGACACGTAGATGCAGCGATCGATCTCCGTCAGCTCATCGCCGATATCGCGCGCCTTCAGCCTCCGCATCACCCTCTCCACCTGCGACCTCCCTTGCGTACAGCGCGAGATCAACTGCGCCGACAACTGCGAGATATCCTTTGCAGCCAGATAATAGCGCTGCATGAACTGTTCTACGCCGTAAGAGCGAGCCGTGTCCAGAAACCCAAGGTTGGCTGCCACCTGTTCTTGTATAGAGAGCGAGAGTACATCGTTCTTGCCCCGGTACAGGTAATGGAGTTCATTACGCAGGCGGAGCATGAAATCCAGGGCATGGTCCCACCGTTCGCGCTCCTCCTGACCGAGGAGCCTTCTCTGCACCAGTTCGGACGGCGTACCCACCCGCTGGGTGATCCGGGCGATGCAAAGGGCGGCGTGAAGGTCCCTCAGGCCGCCGGGACCTTCCTTGATGTGCGGCTCCTGCACATAGATAGACGCGCCGTAACGGTAGTGGCGTTCATGCAATTCCTGAAGCTTTCGCTTGACGAGGGTATCGGCTTGCTTGTACAAGACCGACCGTCCCAACTTGGCACTGAACGCCTGATAGAGCGCCGGGTCGCCGGCGAGGTATCGGGCTTCCATCATTGAGGTGCAGGAAGTCAGGTCCATCCGGGCCATTCGTACGCAGTCATCGATGGAGCGGCAGCAATGTCCCACAACAAACCCGACGTCCCAGAGGGTGCTCAACACCGGATGGAGGATCGTGTCCAGGTAGGTATCGGCCCTGCGGGGGTAGACAAACATGAGATCCACATCGGAGGCCGGATTCATCTCCTGCCGGCCATAGCCGCCCAGCGCAACCAGCGCACACCCGTCGCTGCGCCGCTTCAGATCCGGATCACAGGCCGTCTCCGCCAGTTGAAAAAGTGTGGTCACCACCGCGTCCGTGAGTGTGGCGATCGATCGAACCACCGCCTGCCCGGTTCCCCCACTCCGATGGATGTGAAGAATCCGGGTCTGCTCATCGGAGATGAACCCTCTGAGGGCGGGAATCAGACTATTGGCCGCATGACCCCCTTGCAGTATGGATTGCAGGGCACCGGCCAGGGCTGAGCACTCGACGGAAGCCGGGGGCACGTCGCCGGCGGGGCTCGCGGCATTCGCCCCTCGGTTTCGCAGTATTGCGAAGCGGCCCTTCGCGATGGCTTGGAATCGTTTCATCCTTCACCCCGTTGGTTGCACTTAGTATAGGCGGGCCGGCTGGACAGGGTCAAGGCCAATTGGAGTTGACACAGATGTCTCATGGGCGTATTTTTCCTACCCGTATATGTCTATATATCGCACAGATGATAAGTCACGATGTTGTAAGGGGGGCAGGTGAGACGCCTGCCCATCATCAAAGGCAACAGTCGACGAGGCAGTGGCATCGGACGCTCAAAAGGGAACAACCATGCTGGGACTTCAGCTTGCGATTCCCTTCCATCTCACCCGAGGGCCGCGACCACGCGAACGGCTCCGGTTGTGATGCTGACCCTGTTCCTCGCCGGAGGGTGCGTGGAGGGGCTGGAAAATAAGTTTGTCTTCTTCCCTGACAAGCGGATTGAAGCGACGCCGAGCGACCGGGGCCTGGCCTATGAGGAGGTCTACTTTAAGACAACGGATGGGTTGCGCCTCAACGGCTGGTGGATTCCCGGGACCGGGTCGCCTCTCACGATCCTCTGGTTCCACGGTAACGCCGGCAATATCAGCCACCGGCTGGATAACATCAAGCTTCGCCATGACCTGCTGGGAGCCAATATATTCATCTTCGACTACCGCGAATATGGCCGGAGCGAAGGCCGGGCGTCAGAGGAGGGAACCTATCGAGATGGTGATTCGGCGATTCGGTATCTGCGTGGCCGAGGGGACATAGACTCGACCAAAATCGTCTTCCTTGGCGAATCGCTCGGGAGCGCCGTGGCGGTAGAGATGGCGACTAGACATGGCTGCGCCGCCCTGATCCTGGAATCGCCCTTCCTGTCCATCCCGGAGATGGCGAAGGTGAGCTTCCCGCTCCTCCCGATCGGTTCGTTCCTTCAGACCAAGTACGACACCCTCTCGAAGATCGGGCAGATCAGGGCCCCTCTTCTGATCGTCCATGGTGAGAACGACGAAATCGTTCCGTTCCGGCATGGTCGACGCCTCTTTGAGGCCGCGAGAGAGCCGAAGGCGTTCTACGGCATCAAGGGCGCCCACCATAACGACCTCTACCTGGTCGGCAGTCAGGCCTATCTGGCTACGCTCAACCGTTTCCTCAGCGGGGTGATCGGAGACACACCCTCATAGTCGTTTACCATCCATTCCCGGACTCGACCGTGGCACCAGTGGGAAGCGTATTGTGAAACTGCTCCCGCGACCTTTGCCCTCCGAGGTTGCCCAGATCCTGCCGTTGTGTAGCTCAATGAGCTGCTTCGTGAGCACAAGTCCGAGGCCGGTCCCATGGTACTGCTTGGCAAGGGCGGGGTCCAGTTGGGTAAAGGGTTGAAAGAGCTTGATCAGATTCTCTGCCGTCATCCCAATCCCGGTATCGGTCACGGCGATTTCTAAGAAATCACCTGTGGGTTGAGGATCCCCGTCTTGTTTTTCTGCCTCCTGCCTCCTGCTTCCTGCTTCTTGATGTCCGGCGTCTGACGCCATCCGTGCAGTAACCGTAACTTGGCCGCCTTCAGGGGTGAACTTGATGGCGTTGGAGAGGAGGTTGTACATAATCTGTTTGAATCGGACGGGGTCGGCAGTGAAGGGAGTCGTAGCGGTTTCAGCGTGCAGCGTGAGGCTCAGGCGCTTGTGGTCGGCCATCGGTCGGACACCGGCAAGGGCGGCCATGAGTGCTTCATCGAGGACGAAGGGCTCCGGGTACAGCTCAAGCTTACCTGCCTCGACTTTAGCGAGGTCAAGGAGGTCGTTGGTGATGGCTAGCAGGTGCTTGCCGCCTGTCTGGATGTGGGTAAGGTGCCGGGCTTGCTGCTCATTGAGCGGCCCGATGGTCGGGTTTCGCAGGAGCTCCGAGAAGCCGAGGATCGCGTTCAGGGGGGTCCGCAGTTCGTGTGACATGTGGGTCAGGAACTCGGACTTATGGCGGGACGCCGCTTCGAGCTGAGCATTGGCCACACGTAGCTCTCTCGTCCGCTCCTCGACGGTGGCTTCGAGCTCGCCGGCGTGGCGTCGCTGCGCCTCCTCGCTCTGTTGCAGGGCGGCCATATCCTGTCTGATCGCGCGGACGAACACCGCCCCAAGCCAGACCGCGAACGCGATCACCGCCGCCATGAAGCCGATCGTCATCATCTGTCCACCTCGCAACGCGGCAATGCGCGCCTCTAACCCTCCTTCCAGGTCGACCATCGCTCTATCGAGTAGCGCGAATTGACCGTCGATCGCCTGGGTGAATAGCGCTAAGTAATCGGTCGGCGAATAGCTTGGCGCCTCGACTTCTACCACCTGGGTTCTGGCGAGATCTATCGCCATCCGCGCGAGCAACATGCTTCCCTGTGCGATATGGCCCAGATCGGATTTCATTTGTGGGTTTAGCGCCACCGCCTTGCCTAACTCGCGCTTCATGTACTCGTGTTGCCTCTCGACATTGCTGATCAGACTGATCAACGCGGTACGGTCCGCAAGTGTAATGCGCTTTTGCGCCAACAGGAGCATGCCGCGCGCCCGCGCCTGGCCGAGGAACTCGGTGAGGGTCGGCATATGCACCAACAGCGCCATGGTCAGATGGTAGTCACGGCCGGTTGGGTCGTACGATAGGCCGAAGTAATCCAACATGAGATCGAGCAGCTTCAGATCTTCGTCGACGAGCGCCGTGTGTTTGGTAAAACTCTCCTCACCGGAGATCGAGCGCGAGGACACGCCGCTCGCAAGCCCCCTCCAGGAGTCGGCCACCCGGCGCCAGTCGGCGACCAACGCGGGATCATGGATGTCGGACTGTACAATCGCACCAAATGCCTCGACCGCCTTGTCAGTTTCAGCTTGCTTGGCGACGCGCTGCACCTCCATCGTCATGTTCCCGCCCAGAACGCCGGCTGAGAGTCCACGATGCTGTTGCTGCAACTGCACCATCCTCAGTAGCGCCTTCGACGGCGCAATTCCAGCGTACTTCAGGCGCGCGGATTGGAGCGCTCTGCTGCTTTGCACCATATAGATGGTAAGCGGCGCCGCCACCAGGGCAAGGCACACCAGTCCAAATCCGAGCAGTAACCTGGCTCGTATTGTCATGCGGTTATTGCGCCACTACGGCCACATCCCATAGTGCCAATTCTACGTCGTTGGAGTTGTCTTTGATCGGCAGGAGTTCCACCAGTACGTTTCTGGATTCCCGCTCCCCGCTTAAAACATGCGGGGCCACGCTTCGCGGGAATGTCATCCATTGTTGCGACCCACGACCTACGTATAGCGGAAGTTAAGAATACGCCTGTGCTATGTAATTGTCACCCGCAAATAGAGGTCCCCGCGCATCCCATTCTCACCCTCAAGCCCTTTGCCTTTCAACCGCAGCCTGGTCCCGGATCGGATGCCGGGAGGGATTGCCACCATCAGCTCCTCGATCTGGTCGCCCCGCATGAAGCTGACGCGCTTGCGCGTGCCGGACGCGGCCTCCTGAGCGGTAACGGTCAGATGATACCGGAGATTCGGACTAGCCTCAGCAGAATCCGACGCTCCGAATATTCTCCGTTTCACCAGGTCACAGCCGGCCTTGAGCCCTCGGCCGATCGCTGACCAGAGGCCCTGTGAGCGGCCCTCTTCCAATGCCTCTTGGCCCAGGGTCCCTTCAACCGTTGACCTGTCTCCTCGGCGATCGACCGCCATGCGAGAGGCGCGTCGTCTGAGCACCCCGATCGGCGCACCCATAAAGACACCGCCGAAGACGAATCCGCGGCTACCGAAGAAGACCTGGCGCACGAAAGCGTCATCGAAGCGGATACCGGCCCTGGCGAATTCACGGTTCATCTCCTGAAAGATCGATGACATGGCAGGATTAGAAAAGAGATCCCGGAAAATCTCTTCCTGGGAGTACCGGAATCCGCCCGCGGCGCCGCCCGCCCCGGCTTGGGTCCCGCGGAAGGCATCGTACTGGCTCCGCTTGCTCTGATCCATCAGAACGGCATACGCCTCGCTGATCGCTTTGAACCGCTCCCCCGCCCTGGGATCTCCCGGATTCTTGTCGGGGTGATGCTGGAGCGCGAGTCGCCGGTAGGCCTTTTTCAGTTCTTCTTCCGAAACGTCTGATGATACGCCAAGGATCGCGTAATAATCCTTACTATTGTCACGCACTCGAGGCACGGCTGTTACTCCGGCGGCTTCGCGCTGTTGTATCAGAAGTAGTAAGCAAGATAATCCTTGATGGCGTCGTGCGCACTGCGGAACGCCAGGTCCTCCCACGGAATCCTGGTTGGGGAGAAGACCTTCGCATCGAGCGCTTCGTCCTTTGCGGCGAGCTCGCCACCGACGACACGCGCCGCGTAGGCGACGATCACGACCCCGGAGTCTTCATAGGAGTAGACATTCAGAAGCCGGTCGATCTCGACATCGAGGTTGACCTCTTCTTTCGTTTCGCGAATGGCCGCCGCCTCGACCCGCTCGCCCTTATCGACGAAGCCGCCGGGAAAGACCCATTTGCCGTACGCCGGGGAGATCGCTCGTCGGACCAGTACGATCCCACCGTCAAGCGTAAACAGGGTGCCTGCCGCCACCTTTGGGTCGGGATACTGGATGAATGAGCAGCTCTGACAGGCCGGCAGCTCTGGCCCGTCTGGCTTCAGCTGCCTGGGTTTGAGCGCCATCCCGCATCGCGGGCAATATCGGAACGAGTCGTCCGTGCGGTGCATATGGCCATGCGCGCGCTTGCCCTCGCCCGATACGTCGAGTTCCGATTGAACTGTCCCCACCTGATCATCGCCATCGGATTCGGTAACCCGTTCGAGGATCACCTCGCCGATCTTTGGATGGACACCCAGCGGCTGTGTGATCCGGCAGGTCACGCCCGGGTGTCGACCGGCCGCCTGCCTGACCAGGTCGGGAATGCCGACGGCGACGTGATGCCCCGCACTCAGAAAGTACGGATGGATAATCACCTCCTCCGCCCCATCAGCAACGCAGGCATCAAACCCCTGTTGGATGGTCGGCTCGCCAAGCTCCATGTGGGCGTAGTGGACGATACTCAGGCCGAACCGTTCCCCCATCAGGGTGGCGACCTGACGGAGCAGATCGTTTGATCCTTCGCGGCGGCTGCCATGATCAACGATTAAAAGGGCTTGCTTCATGTGGTTATTATACTCCCCAGAGCAGTGGGTGACAATCCTGTCCGCTGAGGATTGCTCCAGTGCCACAGTTTGACACGCCTCCGGTGTTTGCGTAGAATAGCCCCAACATGAAGATTCTTCGTCTGGAAGTCCCGCACTGGCAACAATTTAACGGCTTGGTCCACGGCTTTCTTGGCCGCGTCGGCGGCCGGGACCGGCCATCCAATGCCGCCTTTCGCCTTTCATGCGATGATGGAGACGATCCTCAAGCCGTTAGACAGAACTGGTGCGAGCTGAAGATAGCGCTTGGCCTGCGCGATATCGACATTATCACGGCCAAGCAGGTCCACGGCAATGTGATCCTGCCGGTCTCCAGCGAGACCGGCAAGCTGGCCGGGATCGGGGATGGGCTGATGACCGATGCGCCCAATCTCTGCGTAGGGGTGATGGCGGCCGATTGCGTCCCCCTCCTGTTCGTGGAGCCTGTTCGAAAGATTGCCGCTGCGATCCACGCCGGCTGGCGGGGAACGGCCGAAGGCATCGCCCCACGGGCGGTCGCGTTGATGAAAGAGGCCTACCGGATCGACCTCGCCGCGCTTCACGTGGCGATGGGACCGTCCATCGGCCCCTGCTGCTACGAGGTGGGACCTGAGGTCGAGGCGCAGATCGGTGCGAATTGGCGCAAGGAACTCACAAATGCCTGGAAGCCGGACGGCGCGAAAGGTCGCCTTGACCTGAGAGCGCTCAACGAGGCCCAGCTTCTCGGCGCAGGCATTCCTCAGATGCAGATCAACAAGATCGGTCCCTGCACGGCCTGCTACAGTAGGGATTTCTACTCATACCGGAAAGAGGGAAAGAGCGGCCACCAGTTGAGCTTCATCGGCTGGCGAGGGGAGAGCTGATTGTCGCCTCGATCTTGGCCCGTGGCAGCAGATCTATTACGCGAAGTTTGACGAGCAGGCCAAAAAGCGGGCGATTATCAAGGTCATGGGCGAATAGGGAAACCGAAGGTCAGCCCCATCGTGAACAGCCAGTCAGGTGCGCCAGCGCTAAAGCCATGCCTGATCCCCGCATCGAGGAAGGGGCTTGAGGGTGATGGCTGCCAGATGAAACCGACGAGACCAGAGTTATCTGCGGGCCGCCCTCTGGCGCTCTCCCCGTTGACCTCTCCTACGAGCCTGAAGCGTGGGAAAACTGGAAGCTCCACGATCAGTCCCCAGATGACGAATGGATTCGCCTCCGCCCGATCCACGCCTCCTCCAAGGTTTACGTGATAGGTGAAGGGGATAAACCTTCCACTCAGGATCCCGATCCCTTCGAAGCCAAGCCGCCGCTCGCCCTGAACTGTGGAAGGCAAAAGAGGTCCGATCTCGACCGCAACGCCGCTCCCTTCCTGATCCTGGAGGATGCCCTCCTTCAAGACCGCCTTCAGGAAAACCCCGGGATCGACGAGCTGAGCGCCTCGATCCGGAGGCTTTGCGGCCTCGAACTCCCCAACGACCTCCAGGTTTCTGACGATGCCATAGTTCAAGATGACCTTAGGGACGATGAAGGTGCGTTTCCCTCCCGACCGCTCCAGGTTAAAATATCCAAGCTCGATCTCCAACTCTTTAGGGTCGGCGACAGCAGCATCGGTTGAGACGAAGGGCCGGTAGCCCCAGGCCGTGGAAGCAGGCAAGAGCATGGCGAATGCCAATAGCCAGCTTCGGCTCAGGACGGAGGCGGGTGTCATCTTCGCCGTGACGCGCTTCCGTGAGTGTGATGTCGTATGTCATCCCTCATGGCGCTACTCCGGATTTCGGTTCAGCATCCGGACGCTCAGTGAGAATGCGTTCGATTCGGCCAGACCTCATAACAACAATCCGGGTGGCAAGTTCTGCGCTCTCCTGCCGGTCATGAGTGACGAAAAGGAGCGTGAACCCCAAGGTCTCCTGCAAACGCAGAATCTCTTTTCGGAGCCTGCGGTTTAGCTCTTCATCCAGATTGGAGAGCGGCTCGTCCATCAGGAGTGCCTGAGGCCGCAGAATGAGCGCGCGAGCCAGGGCGACCCGCTGCTGTTGGCCGCCAGACAGCTCTGCCGGCTTCGCATTCACGTACGCTTCCATCTCAACGAGCCGTAACAATTCTTGAACACGATGTTTCCGGTCTTGGGAGGGAATTCCTTTGGCCCGAAGGCCAAACTCCAGGTTACCGCTAACCGAAAGATGCGGCCAAAGGGCAAGGTCCTGAAATACCATCCCGAAATTTCTCGCTTCAGGACCTTTTACCGTTTTCCCTTCAGCCGCAACAAGGTCGCCTTCAATGCTGATGCTTCCTGAATCCGGAGCTATGAACCCGGCAAGAAGCCTCAATACCGTAGTCTTTCCGCAGCCGGAAGGACCGAGGATGACGAGACGTTCTCCTTTTTCGATCTCCAGCGAGAAATCGTGCAGTACCGACCGCCCGTTATATGATTTAGTTACCGATGTAATTTTGAGGAATGTCACGATTAAAGCATCCTCGTTTTAAAGGCCGCGGTCAAAATTCCAACCGGGACAAGCGCGGCACAGATCATGATCACGCAGAGTGCCGATGTAAGGCCGGCAGGAGCATTTGCCATAAGTGTAAAGGTGCGGACCGGCAGCGTGTCAAATCCTGGAGGATAGACAATCATGCTGATTCCCGTATCGCGCACGCAGAAGATGAACCCGACAAGCCAGGCAGCCATGAGACCGCGCTTCGCAAGGGGCGCTACGATCAGCGCCATTCTGCGAAACCACCCCGCGCCCGCAACCTGGGCAGCCTCCTCCATTGATGGCGGAATCTGCGTCAGCATAGAGACCGTTATACGGCTGCTGATTGCAGCATACTGGGCGATGTAGCCGATGATAATGATAACCGGCGTTGCATAAATGAAGTTCGTCCATGGCCGGTTCCAGAGGCTGATCAGGCCGATCCCGATGACCGTGCTCGGAAGAGCAAAAAGAAAAATAGTGAGTGAATCAGTGGTCTGCCAGAAGGGAAGCGCGTGTGTGTGGACCAGGTAGCCTGAAAAAAAGCCGATTACTGTCAGCACCGAAGCGCCGATCGCTGCATATATAAGGCTCCTGATAAGGCTGTCACCGGCCTTCGCGATTGCAAGAGAATAGGCATTTACCGACAACGACTGTACGATCAATACAAGAGAGGGCAGGATGACGATAACAAAGCAGAGCAGGGCCGATAATGTGAACAACCACTTTCTGTGTCTCCCGAGTTGGATCCTTTCAGTAAAGGGTGTTCCGTGAGCCGGGCGAACCTGATATGTCTTTTCTCGAAGGAAATGCGATTCGAGGGCAAGGACAAAGAACGTGACAATTGCGAGCGGGATCGCAGCTACCGTGGCAGCACTGAAATTCAGGAAGGCCGAAAACTGGGTAAAGCTTTCGACAGGAAATACATCATAACGCAGAAAGGACGGAACGCTGAACTCTCCTAAACTGAGAAGGAACACGAGCATCACCGCCAGCAGAACTCCGGGAAGGATCAGGGGGATCGTAATGCTTCTTAGAACACCCGGCCAGTCCGATACCAGCCTTCCGGCCTCTTCAAGGCGGGGATTGATGGTTGTCAAGTAAGTAACGGTCAGAAGAATCACGATAGGCAGAAATGTCGAAAAGAGGATCAGGACGCAACCCGGCAACCCGAACAGCCACTTCGAAGTAAGCTCAGCAAGAGATGGGCCGAGCAATCTGCCTACAACGCCCCCTCTGCCCAGTATATAGAACCACGAGATGGCCGTGATGTAAGGGGGTATCAGCAAGGGGATCGCAAAGAGTACAATCAGGAGTTTCCCGAAAGGCAGATCTGTTTTGCCGAGGAGTATACCTAAGGGCAGCCCGATGATCGTCGCAAAAAAAGTCGTCAGCAGTGACAAGGCAACACTGTGACTTATGAGGGTCTGCGCTCGTCCGAGCGTGAGGAGTGCCTTATAATTTTCAAGGCTGAAGCGGCCGTCGAGGATGATGCTTTTAACTCCCATGGCAAGGACGGGAAGCAGGCCTGCCACGACCAACACCGCAAACACTGAGGACAAGACAATGCGTTTGGCCATCAATACCCTACCCAAGTTTTAAGAACGGGCTGGATGTCCTGCATCTTCTTTGCAACCTCGGCATAATCGACCTTCATCGTCTTGATGGTCTCAATGCGCCTTACGACGGGAGGAGTTTCAACGTCCGGACGCAAGGGGATCTGCGCGCATTCCGCGAACGCCAATTTCCGTTCCGTTTCTTTTGAGAGCAGATAGTCTATCAGCTTTTTGGCATTGTCAGGGTGTGGCGCGCCTTTGATGAATACCACCGCGTTCGGAACGATAAGACTGCCAATGTCTGCCGTATCCTGATCCGGGAAAACGACGTCTACAGGCTTGCCCTGTTTCATGCGGCTCGCGCCGTCGTCGCTGTCTACAAGAGCGAAATCAAACTCGCCGCTTGCCACAAGGTCGGCACTCTCACCATTGCTCGTCGAAATCCTGATTTGATTACCCTTCATTGCATCCAGGAACGTCTTTGTTGTGTCATCTCCCCACACAATGAAAAGGGCCGCGATTTCTGCAGTCGTGGTCCCGAACAACGGATTGGCGATAACTGCCCGTCCTTTCCACCGCGGCTCGGTATACGACAGGATCGATCGCGGTTTTTCAGTGAGACTTTTCTTGACCAGCAGTATCCTCGCCCGTGCAGAGAAGCCTGTCCATTGACCTTCCGAATTTTTAAAATTGTCCGGGATT